>JAIORT010000316.1 GCA_021107975.1 Bacteroidales bacterium
ATCAAATCCTCAAACCAGTCAACCCGAAGTTTGCGGGCTGCCATTTGAATTGAGATTTTTTGCTCAGCAGAATAGTTTTCAGTTTCAAATCTTTTTATGAAGATACCGACCTTTTTCTTTTGTGCTAATTCTTTCACGAATAATTCATCCCCGTCCGATTCCTCGCCACGCAAACCAAAATTACAATGCGCTATTGCGAATTTAATACCCGCTAAATTAAAAAGTTCGGTCATAACCACGGAATCAATTCCTCCGCTGACAGCAAGCAGAATTTGGTCATCCTTTTTAAAAAGTTTTTTATTTATTATATAAGAATTAAATCTGTCAAGCATTTAGCAAAGTTAATAAATCAATACAATCAAATGGTCAGAAAATACAAAATACAAAGCCCAAAATCGAAAATTCATAGCTTATCCAATTTTATCCACCCAACTTTTTCTATACTTATAGGTTCATTGAAAAATAAAAAATATATTATTTTTACAGCCTTTATCAAAACTTCTTATTATGGAAAATTTAAACTCAGAAAACATTTTAAATTTTATTTATGAATTAGCTATCAAATACGGGCTAAAACTTTTGCTTGCCATTATTGTTCTTATAGTTGGTCTTTGGTTAGTAAAGATTTTTGTTAATGCCATTAACAGGTTAATGGATAAGAAAAACACAGATGCTTCATTAAGACCTTTTCTTAAATCATTAATTTCTTCTATATTAAAGATATTGGTAGTTATCAGTGTAATGAGTATAGTAGGAATACCAATGACCTCATTTATTGCCATTTTAGCTGCCGCAGGTTTTGCTATTGGTATGGCATTATCAGGCACTTTACAAAATTTTGCCGGCGGAGTAATGATACTTATTTTCAAGCCTTTTAAAGTAGGTGATTTTATCGATGCCCAAGGATTTATGGGTACGGTTAGCGAAATTCAGATTTTTAATACTATATTAAAAACACCTGATAATAAAACTATTATTATTCCGAACGGTGGTTTATCAACCGGTGCAATGACAAACTTTTCTACAGAACCCAAACGTCGTGTTGATTTTTCATTTGGGATTGGTTACAACGATGATATTGATAAAGCAAAATCCGTAATCGAAGGATTAATTTCTACAGACAGCAGAATTCATAAAGACCCTGCTCCGTTTATTGCTGTTTCCGAACTGGCAGACAGTTCAGTTAATTTTGTTGTTAGAGTTTGGGCAGATGCTGGTGATTACTGGGGAATTCATTTTGATTTAATGGAGAAAGTAAAGAAAGCCTTTGATGAGGATGGTATTTCAATTCCGTTCCCACAAACTGATGTTCATGTATATAATGAAAAATAGGCAGCAGATATAAAATTAATCATTAAACTTTTTTTAAATTATTATTTTACGTTATGAAAAAAATCACATTATTATTAGCAGGATTACTTTTATTCGGATGGGGTTCCAAAGCCCAAAGTGATGCTGATACTGCCTGGAAAGCAGGCGGAGATGCCTCACTGATGTTCTCTCAGGCATCCTTTACAAATTGGGCTGCCGGTGGTGAAAACACTTTAACATTTACCGGCTTTATTAATTTGTATGCTAAATATGAAAAAGGTAAGTCGAAATGGGACAACTTACTAGTATTGGCTTTTGGTCAAACAAAAACCGGTGAAAAAGAATTTCGTAAAAGTGAAGATAAAATTGATTTTTCATCAAGTTATGGTTTAAAAGCGGCTGATAAATGGTATTACACCATTTTATTCAATTTTAAGTCACAGTTTGCCCCGGGTTATAAATATCACGATGATGTGGATACATTAGATAAAGAAAAAGTTTCCGGTTTCCTGGCGCCGGCTTATACATCAATAGGTTTAGGAATGGAATATAATCCGGTTGATTATATATCGTTTTATTTATCGCCTGTTACAGCAAGATGGGTTATTGTAAACGATCAGGATTTGGCAAATGCAGGAGATTTTGGTGTTGATCCGGCAGAATATGACGACCAGGGAAATATGATTAAAGAAGGAAAGAGGGTAAAACCGCAATCCGGTGCAAGCTTCAGGTTTTTATTTGCAAAAGACATTTTCAAAAATGTTAATTTTCAAACAAAATTAGAATTGTTCTCCGATTATCATAACATTCCGCAGAATATAGATGTTAACTGGAATACCATGATTTACATGACCATTAATAAATGGCTTTCTGCAAGTTTTAGTTTACAGATGGCATATGACCATGATACTCCGATTGTTGATAAAGATGGTAATGTTGGACCAAGAACCCAGGTTAAACAATTATTTGGTGTCGGTTTAACTTATAAAATCTCAAATTAAGAATTGAATTAAATTTTTTTAAAAAAAAATAAAATATTTTTGTTAAAGTTATAAATAATATTTACTTTTGCATTGATTCAGGTATAATAATGCAGTAAAAATCTTAATGAGTGTTTGATTTTCTTTAAGTTAGATGAATTAATTAAATATTGATAACATAACAAAACCAACAATAATGAAAAAAATTATCAGAAGTGTTATTTTATTAGCGTTTTTATTTTTCTCTCCTATTTTTTTGAATAATATTTTTGCTGATTGTCCCCCTGATCCAGGTGGAGGACCAGGAAGCGGGGATCCGCCTGTTGGTGGAGGTTCGCCTGTTGGCGGAGGTTTGCTGATTATGATTTCTTTGGGTGCAATTTATGGAAGCAAAAAAGTTTTTGATGCAAGGAAGAAGATTTTAGAATAAAATCCAAAAAACAAATTAATAAGCATTATAACTTTTATAATATTTAAAAATTATAAACAGTTGATTATATTTCCCAGGTCTTTCCGCTATTCAGAAGATCATCTACACATTTTATTGAACTTATCTCTTTTTCTGTTTCGATAATACTCTCAAGTTTATCCTCGTAAGTATAATTCTTAACAGACCTGATAACTCCAAGTGCAACAGGAAATGTGGGGGGAGCCATTTTTGCCAGCATCAAATGTATTCCGGAATCATAAGTAGTTTCATCATGAACCAATATGTCCTTTTCAGTGATTCCATATTTACCTATATGTACAGCTTGTAATTGGGTACCCTTTAACATGATTCCTTTATCCTTATTTTTTCCAAAGATCATCGGTTCCCCATGTACAAGATGAAGCTGGTTTTCGTCTTTTGTTTCTTTAGAAGTAATAGCGCTATGCACATTGTTATAGAAAATCACACAATTCTGCAAAATTTCGATTAATGAAGTTCCCTTGTGTTTGGCTGCCTCGTGCATCACTCTTGTTATCATTTTCGGATTAGTGTCAACAGCCCTGGCAAAAAAAGTACCCTGGGCGCCGATTGCAAGTTCACCGACATTAAAGGGATGCTCAATAGTTCCATGTGGCGATGATTTAGTCTTTCTGCCGGTTGGAGTAGTAGGAGAGTATTGTCCTTTGGTTAATCCATATATTCTATTGTTGAATAATAGGATGTTTATATCGATATTTCTCCTCAAAACATGAATAAAATGATTACCGCCAATGGCAAGTGAATCGCCATCTCCCGTAGCCATCCACACATTAAGTTTCGGGTTGGTAATTTTAATTCCGGATGCGAGAGCTGCAGCTCTTCCGTGAATTCCATGAAAACCATAAGTTTTTACATAATAAGGAAATCTCGACGAACAACCAATCCCGGATACTACAACTACGTTTTCTTTTCTTACTCCCAGTTCGGGTAAAACTTTCTGAAACGAAGAAAGAATTGCATGGTCGCCACAGCCCGGGCACCATTTTACCATCTGGTCGCTTTTAAAATCTTCTTTTGTAAGTGCAGGTAGTTCTTTTACATCAGTTACTTCATTTCCCATGGTTATTTCTCCTCTAATAAATGGTTAAATTTATCAACTAATTCTTTTACCATAAAAGGCAACCCCTGAATTTTATTATACTGTTCAAATTTGAACTGCTGAAAATACATTCTCAGATATAATACAAATTGACCTAAATTCAGCTCGGGTACAATTATCTTTTTATATTTACTAAAGATTTCAGCAGTATTTTTTGGCAATGGATTTATATTATGAAAATGAGCCAGGCTGACTTTTTTACCTTGTTTTTGCATTTCCTTAACAGCCTCAATCATAACGCCATAAGTACTACCCCAGCTAACAACCAAAAGGTCTCCGCTTTCAGGACCTATCACTTCCTGTGGTTTAATATAATTAGCAACTCTTCTTACTTTTTCAGCCCTGTATTCACACATGAGTTGGTGATTCTCCGGGTCGTGAGATACATTGCCGAATATATTCTCTTTTTCCAGACCACCGATTCTGTGGCGCAAACCGAGTGTTCCCGGTATAGCCCATGACCTGCTCAATTTCTCAGGATTTCTTTTGTACGGTCTATAATCAGTATCATTTGCTTTTACTATCGGGGGTTTAATTGATGGTAATTCCGATACTTTCGGTATTCTGAACACTTCCGAGCCGTTTGCCAGACAACCATCCGTTAGAAGTATAACGGGTGTCATGTGTTCCATTGCAAGTTTGGAAGCTTCATAAGCATAATAAAAGCAGTTTGATGAGGAAGAAGCTGCAATAACAATTACCTGTGCTTCGCCATTTCTTCCGAATAAAGCCTGCAATAAATCAGATTGTTCCGATTTAGTAGGCATTCCGGTTGAGGGACCAGCGCGTTGAACATCAACAATAACAATGGGTAGTTCAGTCATAACTGCCAGCCCAATGGCTTCACACTTAAGCGAAAGTCCCGGTCCGGATGTTGAAGTAACTGCAAAAGAGCCTGCAAAGCTTGCACCAATAGATGATACGATACCTGCAATTTCATCTTCAGCCTGTAACACTTTAGCGCCAAGAGATTTATGTTTCGAAAGTTCCTGTAATATTTCTGATGCGGGAGTGATGGGATAGGAGCCAAGGAAAAGTTGTCTCCCTGATCGCTCGGCTGCTGCCAGCAATCCCCAAGCTGTGGCAACATTGCCTGTGATATTTCTGTATTTCCCTTTTTTTAATGCGGCGGGTTCAACAGTATATGTTATTGAATTTAGTGCTTCAATCGTTTCTGCAAAGTTATATCCTGCCCTTAATATCTTTTTGTTAGCTTCGATAAGCAGTGGATTGGATTTGAATTTTTGTTCGAAAAATTCATCAGCCGTTTTAAATTTCCGATTGAAAAGAAAGAACATAATACCAAGAGCAAACATGTTCCTGCTTTTCATTACTATTTTATTATCCAACTCCAAATCTTCTACACTTTTCTTAGTAAGCGAACTGATAGGAGCTTTGATGACATTATAATCCTTTAAGGTTTCATCATTCAAAGGATTATTATCATACCCTGCCTTTGTCAGCGACTTTTCCGAAAATGTATCGGTATCTATAATGATTGTCCCACCGGGCTTTACCCACATAAGGTTTTTTTTGAGTGGCGCCGGATTCATAGCAACCAGAACATCTGCAAGATCACCGGATGTATATATGTGTTTATGACCAAAATGTATCTGGAAACCTGAAACTCCTGCAATAGTTCCTTGTGGTGCTCTGATTTCAGAGGGATAATCGGGAAATGTGGCAAAATCATTTCCTGCGATAGCGGCAGTATCAGAAAAAAGCGATCCGGTAAGTTGCATTCCGTCTCCTGAATCTCCAGCAAACCTTACCACTACATCTTCTAACTCTACCACCTTTTGCGTTTTGGTAGTCATTCTTCTATGATTTTTAAAAACAGGGCAAAGTTAAATGTTTTATTTTGTTAAAATCATAGATTTTTAACAATTTTTTAACATAAAAATTTAATAAATTTTTGGGTTAAAAGTCAAATGAAATTGTTGATTCTTTAATGGTATTTTTTGACTATTGTGCATTTTTCGTAAATTTTTTTTATCAGGGATGTATCTCGTTTTATCTAAGGACTTTATCTAAATTAATGCGTAATATTACGCAATGTTTTGCGTATTTTCCCCCATATAAAATTGGGTATTTTCCCTATTTTTTTTCCCATTTTATCTGCATAATTTTGTATCATTATTTGAAACAAGTGTGAATAATTATATTATTCAGACTAAATAAGATTTTTAAAATTTTAACGTTTTAATTTGAATAAAGTTATTAGTTATGCTAAAATACACTGAAATGGTTCTGCAGAAAGTAAGTTTTAACAAAGATTTATTTACGAGGGAGTTGAGAAAATCCCTGAAATGGTTGAAAAGGGATGAAGCTATTATACTTAAATCATGGTGTGTCCTCCATTTCGGAAGTGTTTACAGTGATGTAATACATGATGTTTTCAGTTAATATTGTTAGTCATTATCATCAGCAAACCATTCTGCATAGGATGATGCTGTTTCCCTTATTCTCAAGCTATGTAGCTTAATATTTCGTGGTATTTTTTTTTTGATACGGTTTGCAAAATCCACTACTAAATTTTCACTTGTCGGCTGGTAATCTACCAACATCAGTTTATCGAATATCTCACCTGAACCTTTAAACTTTTTATGCGGAGTCTTTTTATTCAAGACCAGTGCATGATCAAACACATCCACAACGGTTGTTTTCACGATTTTTTTCAGAATCCTGAAGTCGATAACCATTCCGCTTTTCGGATCGTTGTTATTTTTAATCGGCTCACCGATTACAGTAACAGACAACCTGTATGAATGTCCATGAATATATTTGCACAATCCGTCATACCCCAGTAAGGCGTGAGCCATTTCGAAAGTGAATTCTTTTGTTACTCTTATTGTTGCCATCGTTAATTACGCAAACTGATAAATAAATTCTTTGCAAATATAAGCCATGAATATTTATGTTTAGCATATCAAAATATTATTTAGCCATTATGTTTTACTATCTTTGGTAAAAATATTTGTATGAAATACGTCGGAGCACACGTAAGCGCAGCAGGAGGTGTAGAGAATGCACCTGTTAACGCACATAAGATCGATGCAAAAGCATTTGCCCTTTTTACAAAAAACCAGAAACAATGGTTTTCAAAACCCTTGACAGAAAATAATATTAATTTGTTTAAAAAAAACTGTGAGAAGTATGGATACGAACCGAAGCATATCCTTCCGCACGATAGTTACCTGATCAACTTAGGCAATCCTGTTGAAGAAAATTTAATCAAATCGAGAAAATCTTTTTTAGATGAAATGCAGCGGTGTGAACTGCTCGGTTTGGAATTACTTAATTTCCATCCGGGTTCACATCTTAGGCAAATAACGGAAGAAGAATGCCTGAGAACCATTGCCAGGTCTATTAATATTACCCTTGATAAAACAAAAGGTGTAACAGCCGTTATTGAGAACACCGCAGGACAGGGAAGCAATCTGGGTTATAAATTTGAACACTTAAGTTTCATAATAGACCTTGTTGAAGATAAAAGCCGGGTGGGTGTATGCATTGACACCTGTCATACTTTTGCTGCCGGATATGATATTAAAACAGAAAAAGGTTATAAAGATACTTTTGAAGAATTCGACCGGATTGTAGGCTTCAATTACCTGAAAGGAATGCATCTGAATGATTCGAAAAAAGATTTAGCCACAAGAGTGGACAGGCATGATAATTTGGGTAAGGGGTTTCTCGGCGAAGAAGTATTCAAGCGGATTATGAATGACCCAAGATTCGACAACATACCACTGATACTCGAAACACCGGATGACAATTTGTGGGAGGAGGAGGTTAAGTGGCTTTATAGTCAAGTCAGATCCTGATTAAAAATATTAACATAATAAAAGAAATGATTAGAATTTGTGAATAAGACGGGTTAACT
>JAIORT010000186.1 GCA_021107975.1 Bacteroidales bacterium
ATTCCTCACCCGAAAGCAATCCTTCGGACGGATGTAATCCTACCCTGATCACTTTCACATTTGCTTTTTCAAAAATCAGTAAAAGCTTTTTCGACCACCTGACAGCTTCCTTTAATGTCAGCGGTTGGTATTTCCCCTCCTCATACATCTTTTCCATCTTTGTGTCCTTTATCACCAATGCCGGATATATTCTTGTGTTATCTGCTCCAAGCTCAATAAATTTTTCTGCTGTAAAAACGGACTTTCCCAATGTATCTCCGGGCAATCCGATCATCATTTGTAATCCAAGTGAAAAACCGGCTTTCAGGATTTTTGCAGAGGCTGTTTCCGTATCCCTTACCGTATGCCCTCTTTTCGACAGTTTTAAAACTCCGTCATCTATTGATTGTGCACCAAGCTCGATAGTCTTCACATTATAGCGCTTTAATAATTTCAGCACTTCTTCATTGATATAATCCGGTCGGGTTGAGAGCCTGATCCCCGAAATTCGCCCGGTTTTTATATATGGCTGAACCAATTTTAAAAACGCCTCTTGTTCACTAAATTGAAGCCCGGTAAAGTTACCGCCGAAAAATGCTACTTCTATTTCCGAATTATTTTCAGGAATGGTATTCAAATGATCAATGATTATTTTATCTATTTCTTCGGGTAACGGAATTTTTAATCTCCCTGTTATTTTTTTCTGATTGCAATAGATGCACTGGAAAGGGCAGGCAAGCTCAGGAATGAACAACGGTATGTTGAAATGTTTTTGTTTCATAAAGATTTGCAACATCAAAATTAATAATTTTGTACCGTTATTATAAATAATTCAAGCAAAACAGCGTTGTAATAAATTAAACAATTTAATTTTAAAATTTAAACAACATCATGAAAAAGCAATTTGTAAAACGATTAATCCCACGGCTGATCTTCCTTCTGTTAATTGGAGGAATTGCATTCAGCACAGGCGGATGTAAAAGCAAGAAAAAACTTGCGCAGGAACAGGCAGCAAAAGAGTATGCTGAAAAAGTTGAAAAAGCCATTGCCGATCTTCAGGCAATCCTTGATGATGACGGAACTATGCCATTAGCGGAAATGGAACGCAGGTTAAATATTATCAAATCGCAAAACCTGAATGATTCTAAAGTTAATGACCTTATTAAGCAGGTCGAAGCCAAAATTGAACAGAAAAAGGAAATGCTAAAAAAGGCAGAAGAGGAAAAAGAAAAGCTAAAAAAGGCGGAGGAGGAAAAAGAACAGTATGCTTATATAAATGATTACTTCTATCAAATTGCACATGCAAAAGACGTTAACTCTGCCAATGCAAAAATTGATGAAGCACTAAAACTTTATTCTTCGGAAGATGTGTTTGTTTTGATCATTATACATCAGGAAGGTGATATAACGGATTATGACAAGCCAACAACAATTAAGGATTATTTGAACTTTGTGAAGGATCAGAAAAAATACAATAATAGTATCCATAGTGTAAAATTCGACGGATACGGTCAAATTACAGAACTTGAATTAATTAAAAATTAAAGGAATTATGAGATCAAAATTTTTTTTAATAACGGCAGTACTTGTTTCTTTTGTTTTACAGGGTTTTTCGCAAGACGATATAAGTCCTGAAAGAAAACAAGCCATTGACAGTCTTGCACTCGAAAAGGTTCGCGACCTAAGTAAATACATCAGCCTTATCGGCGATAAGGAAACTGAATTTTCCGAAGCCAACAGGGTAATTGACAGGGCAGTGGAATTGTTCATGGAAGGAAGCGAAGTCGGTGTTTCATCCCTGTACCGTGAGGATATCAATTATTATCTTGTCAGGGAATACCTTGAAAGACTGATGCGTCTTAATTATAGTAAAGTTGATGTTGAGTGGTATAAAATTGAATACGTTAGCGACCTTGAAAAACAACCGGACGGAACTTACGTCGGTGTGATCACTGTTTTCCAGAAATTTTCAGGCTATGATAAAGAAGGTGGACTTGTTTACCAGGATGTAACTAAGAAAGACATCACGGTTTACGTAAAACGCAAGGAAACCCAGATTGGCGGACGATTGATCGGGTTCTGGGACGTTATGTTAGGCGATATCAGGGTGAAGGAAACCTCTAAGAATTAAGGATTTTAGATTTTTGTATTTATACCCCTTGCTTTATGGATCTCTGATAAAAGCTGTGGTTATTATATATTAAGTTTTTATTGGGCAATTTTGTAAATTGTATTTTAGTTAAGCCAGAGCCGTTTACTTTAACTTTATGGATATTTAGTTAAAATTTTTAGTGTATTTTTAACTAAGTGATCTTTTTAACTGACACTGAACGAAAATAAAAAATTACATAGCGCCATAAATGGCAAGTTACATGTTATTCAGCAATCGCTTACTAATTGTGGATTTGCAAAAAAACATTCAATAAGCAACATACAATAATCAATAAACAAGTAAAAAATGAAAAAATTTGATTTACCTGTCTGACGGCATAGGCAGGGAAGATAGATTTAAGGAAACCATTAATTCCAAACACAAAAAAATTAGCTCCAATTATGAAAGAAACGGAAGAGTTGATAGCTATAATTTATAAAAGCATTGAAACTACGAAGTCGAATATGTAGAAATAATGAAAATTGAATATTGAGTGTTGAATATTGAATGTTGAGTATTGAATATTTAGTGTTGAATCAATCGCTTACTAATTGCGGATTTGCTAAATAATTTTGTTTTTTTAGCAAAGTTTTACAGGATAAATAGTATAATATAATTACACAATTTGATTAACAATATAAAAATATCGCTTTTAATTTCGGCTTCGTTTTGGGTTTTGCCAATATTGTCGCAAACTAATTTGGGTTCGGTTACAGGTGACGAAAGCGCTCTTTATGCTCAAACCAAACAGGTAAACCAGTTTTTCAGGAGGTTCAATAATGAAGAGGACAGGTTTGGAAAACGCTATTATGCCGGCGACAGCCTTTACCGCGATAATGCTTTCAGGCAGGTTTACCTGAATATGCTTTTCGATATGGAAAGTTCTTTTATTGATGAAAATTTAAAAAAGGAGTTTCTTGAAAATATAACCAATACAGAAGAACCGGCATTCCTCGACTTCCATGGCGGGCAATGGTTTGCCGAACTGGCTGCTACATTTCAGTATCACCGTAATAAGGAAAATCTCATCTTGTTTTTACAACTTGAGCAGGAAAATCTGGGGTACAAATGGGTGCTGACCAATGTGTATTTCGATAAATTCCTAAAGCAATTTTTTAAAGGTGATGAATCGCTAATTCAAAAATCATTTTTGCATCCGATGAGCCATGAGCTGGATTTTATGAATATTTACAAAGTGTTTAAAGAAAAAAAATATATTGAGTATTATGCAAATAAATCCTTTAAACCCGACTACCTGTCAATTTTGTTATATGAGATTAAGAGAGGCGATATGAAGTTTTTGAGTTCCGGTAATTTAAAATTCCATTTTTTCCAGGTTAACGGCTGGTATTTCGAAATTTCGTATTTTAACCGCCCGGGATATAATTCGGGCTGGCTAATATCGAAATTATATAAGATTACTGATAAGGAAAAAGAAGAACTAATTAAATTTTATTTACCGTGAAAAAATTTACTTCGTTTATATTTTTACTGATTGCTCTTTTTGTAAATACTTTTGCGTTATACTCACAGGATGAGGATAATGGTAGCCTGTCGAACGAAGAAATAGAAAAATACAAGGAACAGATAACAGGTCTCGTAAAATATCTCGAAGGCACATTGAATTTTCTTGGTGATACTGTATCGGTTCCGAAAGAAAAAGAAATCATCATTAACGAAAGTTACCTTAAAATCTTTCAAGATGATAAAGTGCAGATAGAAGACGACCTGGATGAAAACAGGGAAGTTCCGTTGCATAAAGATGTTCAGGCGTATTTAAAGGATATTGAATTTTTTTATAAGAATGTAAAATTTGAATTTGTTATTTCCGATATCAGTCATTTCCTGAATGAAAACAACCAACATTATTTCAAAGTAACTTTTAACAGAATACTTGACGGCATTACTGTGGACAATGATACTGTAAGTTCAAAAAAACTTCGTTATATGGAAGTGAACCTGGATATTGTAAAGAACGACCTGAAAATTGCCAGTATTTACACAACCAAATTAGATGAAAAAGAGGAAATCAAAAACTGGTGGAATAACCTTACAGCCGAATGGAGAAATATTTTTGGTGAAAATATTCATATCAATGATTCTATTTTATTGGCTGACATCATTTATTTCAGCGACAGCCTGATTGTAAAGGCAAATGATATAACCAAACCCGATAATGATTCTGTTATGAATTATTCCCGAACCATCATGATTGAACTGCCGGCAGAAAGGAAAACTCACATTGATACGGCAGCCTCTTATGATTCTGTTTTTTTTGATACAAAAATTGTATATACCAAATTGAATGGAATAGTAAAACAACAAAAAATTGATGTTTCAGGAAACGACCAAATCAGAAATCTTGAGCCGTTAAATGAACTGGCCGGACTTGCAGAGATCAATTGCTCTAATACTTTAATCAGCAATCTTGTTCCGCTGCGAAACCTGAATCGTCTTGAAATTCTCGATTGCTCGGAAACACCGGTTGGCGATCTGACACCTTTACATTATTCCACAACCGTAAAAGATTTGAATTGCAGTTATACTTTGATAAATGACCTTTCATCCATTAGCGGTCTTATTAGACTTGAAAGGCTGAATTGTGCCGGTATTAAGATCAACGGACTTGATTTTCTAAAAAATTGTTCGAACCTCAAATTTCTCGATTGCAACGAGACCGGGATTTTTGATATTAAACCTTTAGAAGGAATTACAACTCTTGAAAATCTGGATATCTCAGGCACAAAAGTCAGAAATCTTGAACCATTGACTGCACTTGATAGTTTAACATACCTGAATTGTGAAAGCAGTTGGGTTGTTTCTGTTGAACCTTTAAAAGATTTGTCGAACCTTGAAGTTCTTCGGATAAGTAATACTGAGATCAGCAGCCTTCAGCCTCTTAATGACCTTGAAAGCCTGAAAAAGATATATTGCGACGATACAGAAATAAAAGAAGAAGAAACCATTCAGTTTATGAGAGACCATCCTGGTTGTCTCGTGATCTTTGAATCGGAGGAATTGCTGACCGGATGGAAGAAAATGGATGAAGCATGGAAGGAAATTGTACGGAACAATGCCGAAATCAGCGAACCGCCTACAAAAGAGGAATTACACAGTTTTTTGAAAATTAAAGAATTGAATATTTCAGGAAATGAAAAAATTGATAATCTTAGTCCGATACGAAAGCTTTTTAACCTTAAAGCCCTGAATATATCTTCTGTTAAAGCCACTGATTTTAGTCCGGTCGGAGATGCAATTGAACTGGAAGATGTTAATATTTCTAACACTTCTGTTAAGAATCTTGAGTTTGCATGTAATTTATACAATCTGAAAGAAATAAATATTGAAAACACTTCGGTAAATTCACTCGAACCGCTTAAAGAGTTAAAAAATCTAAAAATAGTTTATGCCGATAATTCTGGTATTGGCGATAAGGTTGCATTTCAATTCATGAGAAGCAATCCGGACTGCCTGGTCGTTTATAAGAGTGATGATCTTCAAAGCTGGTGGAAAAGTTTGCCTGCATCATGGAAAGATTTCTTTTCTGGACAATTTAAGGTGGATTCTCCTCCTACAAAAGAACAATTGCACCGGATACTTTTCCTGGATTCGCTGAGCATTATCAATAATAATCAAATTGAAAACCTCGATCCGCTAATCATGCTGCAGGGATTAATTACCATACAATTCAGCGGAACACAAGTTAACGATCTTCAACCTTTAAGTCAACTTGGAAAACTTAAAGCAGTTCAATGCACACAAAATCCCATTAGCGATCTTGAGCCTTTAATAAGCCTTTCCGAATTAGAAAATCTCAACATAGAAAATACCCCGGTAAGCGATTTAAAACCATTAGCATCTTTACAAAGTATTAAAGTGCTTAATTGTTCGGGTACTCAGATAAAATCATTGAAACCTTTGGCAAACCTTATAAAACTTGAACACATTGAATTAAATAACACGGCAATAAAAAGCCTGAAACCCTTAATTGACCTGCATAGATTAAAAACAGTAAAGTGTTACAACACTAAGATGTCGGTTAAGAATGTGGATAAGTTCAAAGCAGCAAAGCCCCATTGCGAAGTTGTGTATTATTAAAAGGCAACTTGTCCGCGAAATTTAATTCCTAAGCAAATATTAATAAAAATTTGATATTTAAAATGAAATCAGTTGACCGGTATGCTCAGTCTATTCCACGAGTAGTCCATCTGTAAGCCAGTTTGCCACCGCTTGTCGATTGTCTTTTATAATAAACCGTTTCTGGTCTTTGCTGTTACGAATATTTCCAAGTTCGATAAAAACGGCTACAGGGTGGGTTTTCCTGAGAACATGCAGGTTTCTTGCTTTTACCGTACCGGAGTATCCTCTGCTTTTTTGATGCCGGTTATATTTTTTTTCAATTGTATTTTTCAGAGTAATTGAAAGTTTTTTACCTGTTTTGCTTTTCGGGCTGTGATAAAAAAACATATCAACGCGGTGGCGGCTGCTGCGCGAGTCCACATGAAGAATGATAGCCCGTTGCTTTTTAGCACCTTTTTGCTTGTGTTCTTTGTAAAGCCGGTTAATGGCATCAACTCGCTGGTTAAGCCGCTTAACCTGGTTTAAAGGGATTTCCCGGTTTTTCCAGCAGACTTCGTCTTTGTCAGGTTTTAAAATGGCTTCATCACGTATGCCGTCATTCTTATCGCGGATAATTATATATACGGTGGCACTGTGTTCCAGCAGATTTCTTGCCAGACGTAAGCTAATATCGTAAGCATATTCATCCTCGCAAAGCATTTTGCCATTGTATTTACCTATGGCGCCGGGGTCGGGTCCACCATGACCGGCAACAATATAATAAACCTGTCCTGTTAGTTTGGTTGATTTTATAGTTACTTTCTCATGTTTTTTCCCGAAGATAGGACATGTTATTTGAGCAGCAGCATTTGTTTTGTGTGATTCGCCTCCGCAATGCAGGTATTCATAAGGAACCCACAAAATGTTATCGCTGCGGTAATCTTTAGATTTTAATCCGGCTTTGTGCATATTTTCATTATAAGCCTGTATTTTTTTCGCCAGGTCCCAATCGTTATTCCCTGTTGTTGAGCGTATGCTTTTTCCATTGTATTGATATACAAGAATGGGTAAATTATAGGATTTTCCGATGATGAGTTTCAGATTATCGCTTAAATTATTTATGCTCCTGAGATAATCCAGGTTGCATTTTGATTGATTCAGATTATAACGATTGAGCAAGGAATACACACCATCTCCGGGATTGGCTTTTACCTTCAGGTGTTGTGGCTCTCCGGCATGGAGGGTTGTTGCTGTCAGTAAAAAAAACAGATATGCTATTGAAAATATTTTCATTATTTTAATATGAGCTTTTTGTATTGCCACGGATTCACGGATTAAATCTTAATATACTAAAACGCATAAACTTTTCTGTTTTTGTATAAACTAACAAAGTGGTTAAATGCTGTTTGTTACTTTATCTGTTTGCATTTCCGTTCAGTATCAGTTTAAAAAAAATTTCGTTTCAAAATTAATTTATGATTGAATAAGAAAAAGAGTAAATATGAATAAGATATTAAGAGATTTATGAACAATCCCCCAATGCT
>JAIORT010000813.1 GCA_021107975.1 Bacteroidales bacterium
ATATTAATTATTCCAATCATCTGGTTTGCCTATCAGGGATTTAAAAGAGGATTGGTTATTGAACTAACTTCGCTCCTTGCCCTTATTCTTGGTATTTATGCAGCCCTTTACTTTTCGGGCTATGCAGCAAATTTTTTAACCAACAACCTGAATATTGGGCCAAAATATGTTCCCATTATTTCTTTTATCATCACTTTTATTGTAGTTGTTGTTATCGTCTTTTTTATCGGGAAGATTTTGGAGAAATTAATTAACATGGTGGCTTTGGGATTTCTGAACAAACTTGCCGGTGTGGTTTTTGGTATTCTGAAGGCTGCGGTATTCATGAGTATAATTATGCTTATCATCAATCATTTTAATGATAAATTTATTTCAGACGAAAAAAAAGAAGGTTCTTTTCTCTATGAACCTATCGCAGGAATAGCTCCATTACTATGGCAAAGCTTCAAGGAGTTTGATTTGGATGACCCTTCGCAAACCAAACCGAAGGATGAGAATGAAGAGGTTATTTCGTTATGAATAATATTCTTATTATATTATTTCTTCCAGAACGAAGATGTAAAAATGATTAAGACCGTAAACAATTCCAGTCTGCCAAGTAGCATTAATAAAGAAAGGAACCATTTTCCCATATCCGGAATCCATGCATAGTTATGAACCGGACCTACTTTCCCGATACCCGGACCGATATTACCCAATGTTGCAATAGTAGAGCCGATAGCCGACTTAAAATCAAGCCCGAAAAGAGTCATTACAAATGTGCCGATAAAAAATATAGTTAAATAAATCAGGAAAAAAGCCATTACCTTAAAAATAATATCCTGCGAAACAGCTTTGCCATTGTATTTAACGGGAATTATCGCCTGTGGGTGAATAGAACGTTTTAATTCAGCGGAACTGTTTTTAAGCAATAAAATATGCCTGGCTATTTTTATTCCCCCACCGGTAGAACCTGCGCTTCCGCCGACAAACATTAATAAAAAAATAAAAAACCATAAAAATCCGGGCCATATCAAATAATCGGATGAAACAAAACCGGTAGTTGTTATAATTGAAACTACCTGGAATAATGAATCTCTGAACGTTTTTTCAATATTATTAATATTACTTTGAAGTATCCAGATAAATGTAATCAAAATAGTTACACTAAGAGTAAACAGTAAATAATACCGGTATTCTTCGTTTTTCCAAATATTTTTGAATTTTCCCCTTAAAGCAAAATAATGCAAGGTGAAATTTGTTCCGGCAAGAAACATAAAAACTATCAAAACGTATTGAATATGGGCTGAATAATCAGCAACACTTGCGTTTTGTGTGGAGAATCCTCCCGTAGCCATCGTGGCAAATGAATGGCATAATGAATCAAACAGGTCCATACCGCCGAGCATTAACAGGATTGTTTCAACAAGCGTTAATAATACATAAATCAACCACAGGCGTTTTGCAGTCTGAGTGATCCTTGGATGAAGCTTGTCAGGGGCAATACCGGGCATCTCTGCAACAAACAACTGCATACCGCCAATGCCCAAAATGGGGAGAATAGCTACGGAAAGTACAATAATACCCATTCCTCCTATCCATTGTGTCATACTCCGCCAGAATAAAATTCCACTTGGAACAGATTCAATATCTGTTAAAATAGACGCTCCGGTAGTAGTAAAACCTGAAATGGTTTCAAAAAATGCATCCGTAAAATTGGGTATGGCGCCACTGATAAGATATGGCAAAGTTCCGAACAATGAAATAACTATCCATGCAATTGAAACGATAATGTATCCTTCACGTCTTCCGATATTTTTACTTGCATTTCTTGTATAGTACCGAATTACTGCTCCACTGATAATGGTTATAATGCCACTTATTAGTAAACTGTAACACTTGGTTTCGCAATGTAATAAAGAAAACGGAATACCTGTAAACATAAACACGCCTTCCAGTATAAGCAGGAAACCAATGATACTTAATATTATCTTGAAGTTTATTTTGGACATTTTTTTATCCTAAAATAAAGGATTTTGGCTTAAACATCTTTTCAACTTTTGGTACTGCTTTCGGAAATGAAAGAACCACTACCCTATCATTCGCTTCTATTTGAAAATCACCGACAGCAATAAATGCTTCCTTCTCACGAATAATACCCCCAATGATACAACCGTCAGGAGTATTTAAATCGCGTATCTTCTTTTTTGTAACCGGAGAATTTTTTTTAGCTACAAATTCAAAAACTTCAGCATCAATTCTACTTAAACATTTTAACTTGGTAACTTCCGCTCCGTGTGTAAATCTGGAAATATATCCTGCTGTTATTAATTTTTTGTTAATAATTGTATTAATTCCTATGCTTTCTGCAATATCAATGTAATCAATATTTTCAACCAGAGCAATTGTTTTTTTTGCACCAAGTTTTTTTGCATGAAGGCAAGTTAGAATATTCGTTTCCGAATCATCTGTTACGGCAATAAAAGCATCAATATTTTCAACACCCTCATCCTTCAGCAATTCAATATTTCTGGCATCACCGTTAATAACAAGGGTTTTTTCAAAATCATTTACTATGATTTCACAACGCTTTTTATCATATTCAATTAATTTAATATTAAGATTTTTCCCTAATTTTTTTGCTGTTCTTCTTCCAATTCTTCCGCCGCCGACTATTATAATATTGTTAATCGTTAAACGCTGTTTTCCTCCCAGCTCTAATAAAGTTGTAATGCCTTCGGGCTTAGTAATTGCATAAACCAGATCGTTTTCCAGAAATTTATCGTTGCCTGTTGGAATAAAGGCTTTTGAATCGCGAAGGATAGCAATTGCCCTAAAATTTAAAACGGGAAATTCTTTTGCAATTTCATTTAGCGTTTTGTTAACGACCGGAGCACCTTTTTCTAGGTTTAGTAAAAAAAGTGATAAACGACCATAGGAGAATTTAAAAATTTCTGTTGCTGCCGCTTGTTTTAACAAGTCAATAATATTATTGGCCGCAATACTTTCCGGGCTTACGATTTCGTCAACGCCCATGCTGAGAAACAGTTCTTTAATATCTTTCCTTAGATATCCGGGGTCGCTCACTCTTGCAATAGTGAATTTTGCGCCAAGTTTTTTACCAACCGCAGCAGTTAGAAGATTGGTTTGCTGATCGTGAAGAACAGAAATTAATAGATCAGCTTTGCTAATACGGGCATCTGTTAAAACTTTAGGGTCGGTTGAGTCGCCTGTTATTGTTAGCAAATCAGTATGCGACTCAACCAGCTTTAACAAATCTTCATGAGGATCAACGATCGTAATATTATGATTCTCACCGTGTAGCATTTTTGCTATGTGAAACCCTACTTCTCCGTCGCCGGCAATAATGATGTTCATAATTAAAAGTTAATTAATTGCGTTGCGAAATAACAGTATAATTTTTAAATAATCAATAATAATTGCGAAATTTATAGAAATACAAATTTACTTCTTTACTTGTTTGTTTTATAAAATCCTTTTTAACTATTTTTGAAATTCATAATTTTAAATATCTTATTAAATGAAAAATATTGATAATTACAATTTTAACGATAAAAAGGTACTTGTCAGGGTGGATTTTAATGTGCCTTTAAACGAAAAGTTTGAAATAACAGATACAACAAGAATTGATGCAGCCATTCCAACCATTAAAAAAATATTAAGTGGCGGTGGTTCTGTTATTCTTATGTCGCACCTGGGGAGGCCAAAACAGGGACCCGAAGAGAAATTTTCCCTGAAACATATTGTTCCTTATTTATCAAAACAAATTGGTGTTTCTGTAAAATTTGCAGATGACTGCATTGGCGATTCTGCAAAGAAAATGGCTGCCGGATTACAGGGAGGCGAAGTTTTATTGCTTGAAAATCTGCGATTCTACAAAGAAGAAGCAAAAGGTGATGAAGCATTTGCTAAAAAGCTGGCATCATTAGGAGATGTTTATATGAACGACGCATTTGGAACTGCTCACCGTGCTCATGCTTCAACAGCCGTTATCGCTAAATTTTTTCCGGAAGATAAGATGTTCGGCTACATCATGGAAAACGAACTGAAAAATATTGATAAAGTCCTTCACGAAACCAAACGACCATTCACTGCTATTCTTGGCGGAGCAAAAGTTTCGGGTAAGATAGAAATCGTCAATAATCTTATGAACAAAGTTGACAACCTGATTATTGGCGGAGGAATGATGTTTACCTTTATTCATGCTATGGGAGGTAGTGTGGGGAAGTCTCTTATCGAGGATGAATTGTTTGAGGTGGCGCTGCATATTGTAGAAGGAGCCAAACAAATGGGCGTAAATCTATATCTGCCTGTTGATACTATTATAGCTGATAAATTTGAAAATGATGCTAATAAAAAAGTATCGGATGTAAAAACAATACCCGAAGACTGGATGGGATTAGATATCGGACCGGAATCAATTAAGAAATTCACGGAGGTCATCGAAAATTCTTCCACTATTCTCTGGAACGGACCTATGGGTGTATTTGAAATGGATAACTTTGCCAATGGAACTAAAGCCATTGCTGAGGCAGTAGCCCGTGCAACTGAAAAAGGAGCTTTTTCGCTTATAGGCGGCGGTGATTCTGTAGCAGCCATTAATAAATATGGATTAAAAGATAAAGTAAGCTATGTATCAACCGGCGGTGGAGCCATGCTCGAATATATCGAAGGGAAGGAATTGCCGGGTGTAAAGGCGATTATAGGGTAATCAGGTTAAGCCATAAAAGAAGTTGCCTAAAGTAAAATAATCGCTAATAAAATTTAAGTTTACTCCGAAAAGCAAGAAATTAAAAAATGCCACAAAAACACAAAATAATGAATGCCAGCCAATAACTTTGGTGGGATTTTGTGTTTTAGTGCTTTAGTGGCGAGAACGCGACTTTTCGGAGTGGGCTTAAATTTAAACCTTAAGCTTTTCTCCTTCCGATTTAGCAATAATAACTGCTCCGCAGCTATCGCTCCAAACGTTGGTGGCAGTGCGGAACATATCGAGGATACGGTCAACAGCGAGAATAAGCCCAACTCCTTCAAGAGGAAGCCCCACTGCAATTAAGATTACAGTAATCATAACCAAACCTGCCATAGGAATGGCTGCTGCCCCGATAGAAGCCAGTAAGGCTGTCATAACCACGATGAACTGTGAAAATAATGAAAGGTCCTCTCCGTATGCCTGTGCTATGAACATGGCAGCCACACATTCGTAAAGAGCCGTGCCATCCATATTAATTGTGGCACCCAGGGGTAAGGTAAAACTGCTGATCTTGTTTGAAACTCCCGAATTTTTTTCAACGGCATTTATAGTCAGTGGTAATGTTGCGCCGGAGGAAGATGTTGAGAATGCTGTAAACAGAGGTGTCGCCATGTTTTTCATGTGCCTGAACGGATGTGCTTTGCCGATAAATTTTGTGATAAGCGGTAAGGTAATAAAAAAATGAATCATTAGTGCTAAAACTACTGTTCCCATATACAGACCCATACTGGAAATGAGACTGACAAGGTTATCCTGATCGGCTACCGTTTTTGCTACAATGCCAAAAATCCCGAACGGTGTGAACTTAATTATAAAAAGCGTGATTTTCATCATTACTTCAAAAATGGCATTAAAGGCGTTACGGAGCATTATGCGGTATTTGTAATTAGTCTTTGTAATAAAGAATCCGAAAAGGATCGCAAAAAATATTATGGAAAGCATTTGGTTGTTGGTGAAAGCATAGAAAATATTATCGGGTATAATATCGATCAGTATCTCTCGGAATGAACGCTGCTTTTCTTCCAGCCCTTCCACCATCTGACTTAGGTTTATATTGGCTCCGACACCAGGCTTGATGATGTTTACCAGAAATAAGCCCGTCAGGATAGCAAACAGGCTGGTCATAATATAATATCCAAAGGTTTTTAAACCAAGTCTTCCCAGGTTGACTCCGCTGCCTATGTTGGTAATTCCCGATATAAGGGAACTCAAAATTAGTGGGATGATGATCATTTTCAATGCACGGAGGAAAATATCACCCATCCACGAAACTGCCTCCACGGCATTATTTTTATAAGCGGCTTTTAAGATTTCATTGCCGGATATTTCATAATCGTTTTCCTTTAGAATCTTTTTCAATTCCTCCTGAAACTCATCCTGCGTTTGATAACACTTTCCTTCAATTGGCTTTAATTCATTTATAATTTCCTGGTTAACACCTTTCCTTGTTAATTTTTTATATGATCTTTCCTTGATGCTGTATTCCGTAGGAAATATCAAACCATAAATAATTGCAAGGATAAGAGCTATTAATATTTGCCAGTGAAGCCGGAGTTTTTTCATAGAAAAAAAATAAAAGAAGTGCTAAAATTAGGAAATTCTTTTGAAATGATATTTTGCAAATTATGAATTATTCAAACCTTTTCAAATCCTCTTTATTAAATCTCCACTCTGGTGTATTAATCTGATCATCCTGGTTTAATCTATACCACGGACTGATTTCCGGTTCTTCAGGATTTTTCAGAATATGTATCTCCTGGGCAGGCATGTAGCTTTGGGCTAACAAAAATAATTTTTCTCTGGTATCTAATTTTAGAGCCATATCAACAACAATCACGGCATGTCCGGGCGAACCGCCCTGTATCAAAACATCACCAATTTGCATTTCTTTAAAATTTACCTTTTTCATTTCCTTTGAAATGAATCTTATCAAATAGTTTTTGTGAATATAGATATTCTGCTTTGAGCCTTATAATAGCATCGGCGCATTGTTGAAGATCCCTGTTGCCGACATTCATATCCACAACAGCTACATGAACATTTTGTGTATTTTTCAAATTTCCATTGTATAAATGAACTTTTGAGCCATGATGTTTTAAATTCAAGCTTCGAAGGTATTTTGCAAAGGAATTTTTTTCGACTTCAATCCGTTTAAAATTTTCGGGAGGTTTAATTCTTGTTTCTATTGTTGATCCTTCTTCATTTATAAAGCCTTGGGTCATTGCCTGTTGATTTGAACCAATCCTTTCCTTATCTGTATAGAAACAAGATGTTAAAAGAATTACAATTAGTTGAAAGAATATGGATTTCATTTTTACAGCATTAATTAATTCTGAACTTATATTAAACGCTATTTTTATTAAATTTGTATCTCACCCTTCGCACATTGAAGTTTGTAATTTCAATGCAGTTCGACACTTACAATTTATAATTGTTTTTACGATGACAACGGCAATATGATATCGGATTTGAATAAAGATATGACCATAACCCAATATAATTATTTTAATTTGCCACAACAAATAACAATAGAAATAGATAATAATACGAATGGTGTTAATTATCTATATGATGCCGCAGGCATCAAACTCCGCAAACAAACAAAAACAAACTACACCGTGGAAACCACCACCGATTACATTGGCAGCTTTGTATATGAAGATGATGGAAATTTTGAATTAAGATACATTTTAACCGGAGAAGGAAGAGTAATGGTAAACACAGGCGGCACTTATGAATATCAATATTTTCTTAAAGATCATCTTGGCAACACTAGGGTAACTTTTAATGAAAATGGAGAAGTAATACAGGAAGACGCCTATTACCCATTCGGAATGCAGATGAACGGTTTATGCTATGAAACCGGCTTGGATTACAAAAACAAATACCTTTACAATGGAAAAGAGCTGCAGGATGAATTTGGATTGGAGTGGTATGATTATGGGGCAAGGTTTTATGATGCGCAG
>JAIORT010000217.1 GCA_021107975.1 Bacteroidales bacterium
TCTTTTCGGATTAGCTTTCCCACATTTTCTCTCTCAAATCCGAAAAAGCCCGTTATTCTAATCTAAAGGAAATTTAATAATTAAATAAAATGACAACTTAAATTGCAATATTTAAAGAAAAAAATAAGCGATTTTTTTAATATAAAACTTTATCTTTGTAGAAATGTAAAAAAACTATCATTAATTTATCATGTTACAGGAAAATTTTGTTATTGATAAAAAAGGCAAAAAAATCGCCATTCAGATACCTATAAGGGTTTATGAGAAATTACTTGCCGATTCGGAAGAGCTCGAAGACATTAAAGAATATCGTAAGGCAAAAACGCATAAAAGCGAACCCATCCCGTTTGATCAGGCTTTTCGGGAAATTGAAGCCGGTTTATAATGAGGTATATTGTTTTTATTGAGCGCTATGCTCAAAAGCAAATAATGAAGCTTGATAAAAAGACTATTCCAATAATAAAATCAGCCATTGCTTCGCTCGCGACAAATCCACGACCTTATGGTTATATTAAATTAAAAGGTAAAAAGAATGGTATAAATCAATTAAACCTTAACAATGCATAAGCTTCATATTGTGCCATAGTTCTTTCGAATTTGACCGCTGGCATAGTGCATTAGTTAATCCGAAAGTAAATAATACATTGATTTACAATCCGATTCTATATTCAAGGCAAACCAGTCGTTTGTGTAAAAAATATTTTTTCTAATAAATCTCCAAAACCGCTTTCGGATTGCATATATAATTATAATGTGATGAGAAGAAGAACGGAAATATAAGGATTACCTGCAAGGGGAAAATATTATCATGCAGGTAATCCTTTTTTACATCCTCTCCATCATCGCTTTCACAATATTAGATGCGCCTTTGGCAATTTGCAGAATATTAGCGTCAAGCATATAGCAAGGAGTTGTGAAAACAAGATTTTTTTCATCGGCAATCACTTCGCCATGATCGGTTTGTTTGTGCGTGGCGCCCATTTTTTCAATAGCTTCGGCAGTACCGGCATCTTGCCCGATAGTTACTTCCACATCTCCGAAAATTTTTGCCATGATCACAGGTGAAATACATAAAGCCCCGATAGGTTTATGCTGTTCAGCCGTTTTTTGAATGGCGTTTACTACATCATCATTAATTGTACAATCCGGTCCTTTAAATGCAAAATCGCAAAGGTTTTTAGCAGCGCCGAATCCACCCGGGAAGATCAGGGCGTCAAAATCTGAAGGGTTGTACTCTTTCAAATCCTTGATATTCCCCCTGGCAATACGTGCTGATTCCACCAGCACATTCCTAATTTCCTTCATCTCCTCGCCGGTGATGTGATTGACCACGTGGTGCTGTGGAATATCGGGAGCAAATATTTCGTATTCTGCTCCCTGTTTTTTAATGGCAAGCATAGTTAAAGTGGCTTCGTGGATTTCTGCTCCGTCAAAAACGCCACAACCTGATAGAACTACTGCAAATTTTTTCATAACGTAAATATTAATAAATAGAAAATTAGATATTCATATAATTATTTCCTCTATTCTATCTGCGAATTTAACCTTTTTTTTAATTTTGTCAAAATTTTACAAAATGGAATCAAAAAAAGAAATTGTTGAGAATTGGTTACCGAGGTACACAGGAACTTATCTTGATGAGTTTGGTGAATATATATTACTGACCAATTTTCAGAATTATCTTGAAACGTTTGCCAGGTGGCATAATGTTCCTATAAAAGGCAAAGACCGTGCTATGCCCAGCGCCACAGCCGGCGAGATCACCATGATCAATTTCAACATGGGAAGCGCCAATGCTGCAACAATTATGGACCTGTTAAGCGCCGTAAAACCCAAAGCTTGCCTTTTCCTTGGGAAATGTGGTGGTTTGAAAAAGAAGAATGAATTAGGCGATTTAATTTTACCAATTGCTGCCATAAGAGGCGAAGGAACATCGAATGATTTTTTTCCTCCGGAAGTACCGGCTCTTCCTGCATTTAGCCTGCAGAAAGCAATATCCACCACTATCCGTGATCATGGCAGGGATTACTGGACAGGAACAATCTATACTACGAATAGAAGAGTTTGGGAATACGACAAGCAATTTAAAAAATATCTGCGTAAAACCCGCAGCATGGCTATCGACCTTGAAACAGCAACCCTGTTTACTGTTGGATTTGCTAATGAAATACCAACCGGCGCCCTGTTGCTTGTTTCTGATCAACCGATGATATCTTCGGGTATTAAAACCGAGCAAATCGATAAAAAGGTATCAGTGAAATTTGTTGAAGAACATTTGAAAATTGGGATTGATTCATTAAAGCAATTGATTAATGATGGACTTACTGTTAAGCATTTGAGGTTTTAAAAGATGAAATTTGAACAAATAATAAATGACCTGAAAAACAAAATTTATTATCCTGTCTATTTTCTGGGAGGAGAGGAGGCTTTTTATATTGATGAAATTTCGGGTTTTATTGAAAAAAATGTTCTTACCGATACCGAAAAAGAATTCAACCAGACTATTATTTACGGACGTGAGACTGATGTGCCTTCCATCATCAGTTACGCCAAACGCTACCCAATGATGGCAAACTACCAGGTGGTTATCGTTAAAGAAGCGCAGGATGTAAATAAAATTGAGGAATTATCTTCTTACATTAAAAATCCGCTAAACTCCACCCTCCTTGTTATCAACTATAAATACAAAAAAATCGATAAACGAAAGTCCTTTGCCAAACTCATCGATAAAAAGGGTGTATTATTCGAATCGAAAAAACTTTATGATAACCATGTGCCGGGATGGATAACTAATTATGTTCAACAAAAGGGGTATAAAATTACTCCAAAAGCATGTATGATTCTGGCTGATTTTCTCGGTACAGATCTTGGCAAAATCGTGAATGAAATAAGCAAGCTGATTTTAAATATTCCTGAAAACTCGGAAATTACCGATGAACTGATAGAGCAGAACATAGGTATCAGCAAGGATTTTAATGTCTTCGAACTGCAAAATGCCATCGGTAAAAAGGAAATTTTTAAAGCCAATCAGATTGCCTGGTATTTTGCTGCAAATCCAAAAGAGAATCCGCTTGTAAAGACCATTATCATTCTTTACGGCTATTTTTCAAAATTGCTGATCTATCACCAATTAAAGGATAAATCGCAGAATAGTGCGGCAGCGGCTTTATCGGTACATCCTTTTTTTGTTAAAGATTATCAAACTGCTGCAAGGAATTACAATTATACAAAACTTACAAACATTATTTCGTATTTACATGAATACGATTTGAAGGTAAAAGGAGTGGATAACATATCAACAACGGAAGGGGAATTGCTGAAGGAGTTATTGTATAAAGTTTTACATTAATCTTTCTGAAATGCACATTTAAGTTTTAAAAAAAATAAAAATTAAAAAATATAATTATTACTTTTGCCCCCCAAATTATAAACCAAAGCTTTTGCACAGGTTTATTTTTAAAGTAAAGAAGATTGAATTACTTGAAAGACTTTATTATCCCGTTCAGAGGATTAAGCATTGGAGTTCATAAATATAAATGGGAAATAGATAAGAAGTTCTTTGAGACTATTGAAAACCCTGAAATAGACAATAGTAATCTATACGTTGATCTGAAACTGGAAAAACAAGAGAGGATGCTTATTCTTAATTTTACTATCACCGGTAAAGTGACTGTAAAATGCGACCGATGTTTAGATGACCTTGAGCTTTCGGTTGATAATAATGAGGTTTTATTTGTTAAATTTGGTTCGGAACGCAAAGAAGAAACTGAGGAAGTACTCATTATTCCCGAATCGGAGTACCAGATTGATGTCAGTCGGCTAATCAACGAATTTGTAACTTTATCACTTCCTTTAAGAAAGGTTCACCCAATGGATGAAAACGGAAACAGCCTTTGTAACAAGGAGATGATTAAAAAAATTGATGAAATCGCAGAAACAAAAACAATTGATCCCAGATGGGAAAAACTGAAGAATTTAAAAATTGAATAAAAATTAATAAATACATAAAAAAATGGCTCATCCGAAAAGAAAAATATCAAAGCAAAGAAGAGATAAAAGGAGAACCCATTATAAGGCTAAAGCACCTGTATTGGCTACTTGCCCGGCAACCGGCGAAGTACACAAATATCACAGGGGTTATTATGTTGACGGGGATCTTTATTATAAAGGCAAACTGATTTACTCAAAATCTGAAGCCGAATAATAATTTTAAAACTCTTTCTTATTAATTAAAATTTCTGTTGATGAAAATCGGATTAGATGTTATGGGCGGTGATTATGCACCTGAAACTACAATTCAAGGTGCTGTTTTAGCCCATAATGAACTTCCTTCATCAGACAGAATTTTTTTATTTGGTCCAAAGGAAATCATAATAGACAAATTAAAAGAAATCGGAGCTGACCCTGCAAATTTCAGTATTGTTCATGCCCCTGATGTGATCGGGATGGGCGAGCGTCCTATCAAAGCCTATACACAAAAACCGGAATCCAGTATTGCTGTCGGACTCAAATACCTTAAGGATAAAAAAATTGATTCCTTTGCCAGTGCAGGAAACTCAGGCGTTACTCTTGTCGGAGCCATGTATAGCGTAAATAGCATACAGGGTGTTATACGACCAAGCACTTTAACCATTATCCCAAAGGAAAATGGCGGTATGAATGTAATGCTGGATATTGGGACAAACCCCGATATAAGACCTGACGTCCTTTACCAGTTTGCTATTTTAGGATCACTTTATTCCAAATATGTACTAAATGTTCCCAATCCCAGGGTTGGTCTTCTCAACATCGGGGAGGAGGAAGAAAAGGGCAACCTGTTATGTCAATCATCTTTCCGTCTGATGAAAGGTTCAAAAAACTTCAACTTTTATGGAAATATAGAAGGCAGGGATTTATTCAACGATAAAGTTGATGTTATCGTCTGTGATGGCTTTACCGGCAATATTGTGTTAAAGCAAATCGAAGCCATGTATCGCATAATGGTTAAGCGAAACCTGGTGGATGATTATCTCAATAAGTTCAACTATGAAAATTATGGAGGAAGTCCTATCCTGGGAGTAAATGCTTCAGTTGTTATTGGTCATGGCATTTCAAACGAAAAAGCCATTAAAAACATGCTTTTTCTCTCAAAAGAAATCCACGAAGCTAAACTTACCAGGAAGATTAAAAGAGCTATGAATAAATACATTCAAAGTAAATAAACTGATACTGAACAATACTGCAAATGAATAACGAAATAAATAACTACAAACCAGATAATTATTTAAAATATCATTCGTCCGTACGGATGCGTTTTAGTATAAATGCTATTTTTGTGATTTCAATAATTATTTGTATCAATATAAAATGACAAAAATTATAGCCGCAATAACAGGTGTACAGGCGTATGCTCCTGAGTATCTCCTTACTAACCAGGAGTTAGAAAAAATGGTAGATACAACCGATGAATGGATCACCACCCGTACAGGTATTAAAGAAAGACATATTCTAAAAGGCAATGGACTGGGTACTTCCGATATGGCTATTGAAGCCGTTAAAGGATTGTTACAAAAAACCAATACCTCTCCCGATGAAATTGATTTGGTGATCTGTGCTACCGTAACACCCGATATGGTATTTCCGGCTACTGCCAACATTATCAGTGATAAAACAGGTTTAAAAAATGCATTCAGTTTCGACATTAATGCTGCTTGTTCCGGTTTTATATATTCCCTTATTACGGCTTCCAAATATATTGAATCGGGCAGCTATAAAAAAGTACTTGTAATCGGAGCTGATAAAATGTCTTCTATTGTCGATTATACCGATCGTGCAACTTGCGTTATTTTTGGTGATGCTGCCGGTGTGGTGCTTTTAGAACCTTCAGAAAACGGATATGGCATTCTGGATTCTATCCTCCGAACGGATGGATCAGGAAGAATTCATTTGTATCAGAAAGCAGGGGGATCGGTTCGTCCGCCAACTCACGAAACTGTTGACGCAAAGGAACACTTTGTTTACCAGGAAGGTCAGTCGGTGTTTAAATTCGCTGTGTCCAGTATGGCAGATGTTTCGGTTGAAATTATGGAAAAGAATGGACTAACATCCAAAGATATTGCCTGGCTCGTACCTCACCAGGCAAACCTTAGAATAATAGAGGCAACTGCAAGAAGGATGTGCCTTGAAAAAGAAAAGGTGATGATCAATATCCAGCGATATGGAAATACTACCAATGGTACAATCCCAATGTGCCTGTACGAATGGGAAGACCAATTAAAGAAAGGAGATAATATTATTCTTTCTGCCTTTGGTGGCGGTTTTACCTGGGGAGCCATACTAGTAAAATGGGCTTATAACGGTAAGAAGTAATTAAATTGTTTCATTACTCCATTGTTCTATTGTGATTTAAATAAATAATTAATAGTCAATAGAAAATAGTCAATCGTCAATCACTTCGCATACTGATCAATAACATCGCTAATCGCCTGACGGCATACCGGGCAGAACTCCTGTTTATTCCGGGTAAACATAATACAATCGGGATAAGGACGGTACAAGCCGTATTCCATGTAACCCCCGCCTTCAAAAGCGCCAACCTTTCCTGAATATTCCATATTATCGAGGATTTCAGAGGACTCTTTTCTTTCCCGTTCAAATAATGCTTCAACCTCAGCTTCCGGAACTTTTTCAGCTCTTAGTTCTTTCCTTTCTTTCTGGGTATTGTAACTGAAATTGTCGTACTTTTCCTTTTCCCAGGGTGTTGGCAGCGGAGTTCCGGCTTCAACAAGATTTTTCCATTTCAGATTATCCTTGTCGAAAAGAGCGGTGATGTTGGGTTCATAAGGTTCAACAGTGATTTCGCCAATATCATAAGAAACCGATGAAGAGTAATATTCGTCTGCCAGCCCGGCAAAATGATGACCAAATTCATGGACAAAAACATAATCGGAAAATTTATTGTCAGCAGCAACTGTTGCATACAAATGATAAATCCCGCCACCGCCATACGTTTTTTCATTAATAAGAATATACATAAACTCATAAGGAACAGTGGAAGCAACATCCCTGATAGTGCGATTATCATAAGCAAGGACATACCTTTCCGAATCAAAAGAACTATAGCTTACCGACAGTGGAGTACGTTTAAAAATTCCCGGATGGGGACGATTAACTCCCGAAACCTGAGACGGTGTTTCAACAGCCCTGACATTAAAATCCGTTCTTCTTGATTTAAAAGGCTCAACTTTAAAAAATTCGTTACAAAGGCGTTCGACATCATTACAAAATTTTTCCATTTCCTCTGCAGTGTATCCATCACCGAGAATGACAATATCCACCTTGTCTTCAGCGGGTCCGTTTATAATGTAATCAAAGGTTTTGTAATCATTATGTAATTCCGCAGGATTGACAGACCTTGAAACGGGATCAATCTCAGTTTCCCAGATTTTGACAAAATTATTTTTATAATCCCGTTTTTTCATTATTACTTTTATAGGTTTTTTCGGCCAAGGAAATCGTACGGATTCATGAAGTGTACCCCACTTCTCCTTAGCTTCCGGTATGGTCTGCCATTCACCGAAGATGCTGGAAAAACCACGACTGTAAAGAGGAGTGCCTGTTTCCAAATCCTGTACTTCGAAAAAATAAAGTCCGCGGTTCAGTTCATCAAGCAGAATGGTTTTGCTTCCGCTCCATGTTCCGTCGTTCA
>JAIORT010000706.1 GCA_021107975.1 Bacteroidales bacterium
ATGATACTTGAATAATTTTTGTTGTTGAAAGCTGCAAATAAATTTGACCTGAGTCCGTTAAAAAATGCTTTTGGATAATTTACTTTACCGGTTTTATATTTCTCACTTAACATGCTTACATAAAATGAATCAAAAAACATAGGTTTCAATTTTATAATACTAAATCCATATTTGTTAAATAATCTTTCTACAGTTGCTTTATTAAAATGATATAAATGACGGGGTAAATCATAAGCCGCCCAATATTTCCCGTAAATTTTAGCATCAAGCGAATCAGGATTAGGGAGAGCAACAATAAGAATTCCATTCTTTGATAATATTTTTTTAATTTGTAAAATTCTTTCTTCAATATCAAAAACATGTTCTAAAACATGCCACAAAGTAATAACATCAAAAGAATTTTTTTCAAGATTATTCAAATCGTTTTCTTCCAAAGTATTTATTCCATAATTTTCAGCAGCGAATTTTCTGGCTGATTCGTTTGGCTCAATACCCGTAACATTCCAGTTTTGTTTTTTTAATTCATTAAGAAATTCACCCGAACCACACCCGATGTCTAATACGTTCCCTTCATTAACAAATTTTGTGATGAAACGTATTTTGTTTTTAATTGTGAACTGACGTACAAACCGGTATAATTTATTAATTATTCCTTTATTAATATTTGAATGAGAAATATAGTCAATTGATTCATAATATTTGCTAAGAGTTTTTTTATCAGGTCTTGGGTTTGTAAATTTAAACCCACAGTTTGTACAAATATCTATTTTGAATTCCTCTGAAGTAAGAAAGAAATCCTTTGAATCAAGGAATTTTGTGAACTTAAAACTGTTACAAACAGGGCAATTTTTAATAACATCCATATATATATGTTTCACGTGAAACCAATATTATCTTCCCAAATAAACAATCAAAACAGAAATATCAGCAGGGGAAACGCCTGAAATCCGTGATGCCTGCCCGATGGTCTGAGGTTTGATTTTAGCAAGTTTTTCCCTTGCTTCGTATGACAGAGCCGATAATTTATAATAATCAAAATCCGGATTTAATTTTACTCCTTCAAGCTTGTTTAACTTATTTGCAATCTCCTGCTCTTTTTCAATATAACCACCATATTTTATTAAAATTTCCACTTCTTCAAGGCATTCATCTATAAAATCAATTTTAAATGTTGATATAAAATTTGAAAGCTTACTAATGCTTTCAATAAGATTATTCAGCGAAAGTTGAGGTCTTAACAACAGAGAGGCAATTTTAACCTTTTGTGACAAAGGTTGCGTCCCCCTCTTTTCTAACATTCCCTGAACTGTTTCAGGAGCGACACTTTCTTTTCTTATAAACTGTATTATTTTATCAATTATTTCGACTTTTTTATTTACTCTCTCTGCTCTTTCTTTGGAAGCCAATCCTATTTTAAATCCTATTGGAGTTAGTCTGATATCAGCATTGTTTTGTCGGAGCAGGATGCGGTATTCTGCTCTGGATGTAAACATACGATAAGGTTCATCAACACCTTTGGTTATCAAATCATCAATTAACACACCTATATATGCTTCAGAACGTTTTAAAATAAAATCAGATAAATCATTTAATTTCCTGTGGGCGTTAATTCCGGCTATCAAACCCTGTGCACCGGCTTCCTCATATCCTGTTGTCCCGTTAATCTGACCGGCAAAATATAAGTTTTCAATCAATTTGGTTTCGAGAGTTAATTTTAGCTGCACAGGCGGAAAATAATCATATTCTATCGCATATCCCGGTCTGAATATTTTTGCATTTTCAAAACCGGGTATTTTTCTTAACGCTTTATACTGAATATAATCAGGCAGAGAAGATGAAAAACCATTTACATAATACTCTATTGTATTCCATCCTTCGGGTTCAATAAATAATTGATGTCTGCTTTTATCGGAAAATCTGTCAATTTTATCTTCAATTGACGGGCAATACCTGGGACCTGTTCCTTCAATTCTTCCGGCAAACATAGGCGACTCCTCAAAGCCAGTCCGTAAAATGTCATGAACAACCGGACTGGTATAAGCCAGGTAGCAGCTTTTTTGTTTGGAAAGGCGGGGAGTGTCAGTAAAGCTAAATTTCCCGGGATTATCATCACCCGTCTGTTCTTCTAATTTTGAAAAATCAATTGTTCTCCCGTCAACCCTAACAGGGGTTCCTGTCTTCATTCTGTCAGAGATAAAGCCAATCTTGTTCAACTCTTCAGTTAAACCGGTTGATGCCCTCTCTCCTATTCTTCCACCTCTAAATTGTTTTGTGCCAATATGAATTATGCCATTCAAAAAAGTACCATTTGCCAATATTACAGCCCGAGATTTAATATTCTGACCCATTGTTGTTTTTACGCCTGTTACCCTTTTCCCATCAAATAGCAATCCGATGACCATATCCTGCCAAAAATCAATATTCAGTGTTTGTTCTAACATTTTCCTCCATTCCATCGTGAACAACATACGATCATTCTGAGCTCTCGGACTCCACATTGCCGGTCCTTTAGATTTGTTGAGCATTCTAAACTGGATCATTGTCCTGTCAGTTACAATGCCGGAATAACCTCCCAATGCATCAATTTCCCTTATGATCTGACCTTTGGCAATTCCTCCCATAGCCGGATTACATGACATTTGGGCGATATTTGCCATATCCATAGTGATGAGCAAAACTGATGATCCCAAATTTGCCGCTGCTACTGCAGCTTCACTGCCTGTATGACCTGCACCTACAACAATTATGTCGTATTTTTTAAACATATTAATTATGTTTCACGTGAAACGGATTTATATTTCAAGGCTGAAGCGAAGGCTGATGAAAGATGTCAAAATCTACTTTGTTAAGATTATTACAATGTTTTCAAAACCTTAGCCTTAGCCTTGACATAGCGCTATGCTATAAATTTGGGGAGCAAAGATAAATAATAATCCTCTTTATCCTGCATTATTTGGGCATCCATACGGGTTTTATCTTTGTATCCAAGTAAATGTAATACTCCATGAATCATTACCCTGTACAACTCTTCCGGGAAGGTAGCTTCAAATTTATTAGCATTTTCTTTAACTCTTTCAATGCTGATATAAATATCTCCGGAAATATCACAAGTATTCTCAGAATAATTAAAAGTAATTATATCGGTATAAGTATCGTGATTCAAATATTTAATATTTAAATCGTGCAGGTATTTATCGTTACAAAAAATGTAATTAACATCTCCCGGTTCCTTTTTTTCCAATTGAACCGAAAAGACTATCCATTCCCTTAATTTTTTTTTATTTCTTAAAAGGAATGATACGCCTTCAGAAAAGAATAGAATTGATTTATTCACCAGAGATAAATTCAAAAGGTTACTTGACAACCTCTTGAGCAGCCTTTGAATAATCTTTAAACTTCTCAATCCTGTCAATGGCTGTTTCGAAGTTTATACTTGAAATTTTGAAGCCCATTTCAATTTCATTTCCTATACTATTGAAATTAACCCCGTCAGCCAATGTTTTAATCAGGAATAAGCCTCTTCCTGGAAAAACTTTTTCTTTTCCATCGTCTTTCATGTCAGGAAAGCTTTTAAAATCAAATCCTTTGCCTTCATCTTTAATGGAGAAAGATAAACCGGTAGATGTTTTTTGAAAATCGATTGTAATTAATTTATCCGGGTCTTTTTTATTACCGTGCTCCAATGCATTAGTAAATGCTTCATTTAAAGCCACAGTTATACATCCGAGATAATTGTGATTTAGGTTAAAATCTTCACAAATTTCTTCAATAAGCCTTTCAACCTGGTGAATGCTTTCCGGTATTGATTTAAGCTTTAGTGTTTTTTGTTCTTGTATCATTTGTCTAATAATTCTTCAAAGTTAATAAAATATTGATTAACTTTAGTTTTATAAAATGGTTTTAATGTTGGCGGAATTGTTTTTAATAATTCCACTTCATTTGATTGCATTTTGTTATACTTAAAAATTTCTTTCGGGTTACGATAATTTTGATTTTTTGCTTCTGTAGATTCTCTTTTTTCTTCTTTCTCTCTTTCCAATTCAGCTTTTTCTGATTTTAAAAGTCGTGTTACAATTTCTTTTTGCCTTAGTAAAGTTTCCTGAGTAATCATTTTATTTACAAGATCCGTCTCAGTTTTATCCATTTCATTCATTATACGCTTCAATTCCTTGCTGGTTCCAAATTGTCCTTCTTTTTCAAGTTGGTCAGAATATTGTCTTAACCGGTTGCGGATAGCTTCCTGTTGCGCAGCCATTCTGGCAAGTTGTTCGCTCATTGTATTACCTGATTTTCCATCCCCCTGTTTACCATTGGGTTTCTTCTCCCCGTCTTTTTTCCCCGATTTAAGTTTCTCGATTTGCTTATTCAGTTGCTCTTGTAATTGCCTGAGTGATTTCATGGATGATTGTCCTTGCCCGGGTTTAGGGCAGCCGCTTTTGCAAGAACTGTTACTTGAGCATTGCTGCATCATCATTTGCATCATCTGGTTTAACGTTTCAGATAGCATTAAAGCCAGATTATTAATGGAAGTCATAACATATTGCTGTCGTCCTGCCGCTTGTTTGGTGCTTCGGTTATTTAGATAATTGATTGATTTTTCGATATTTTGATTTATTGCTGTTATTTCCTGGTTGATAAACGGCTTTATCATTATCTGACGTTTACTTAAGGCGTATAAAGAATCTTCAACCATTTTCAGATCATCATTAATATCTTTTTGTTCCTGAATAAGCTCAGTATAGCGCGGATCATTTAAGTTAACCGCATTTACCTCTTCAATCAAATTTTCCTGGTCGAATGATAACTGTATAAGATTTTCAAGTATGGCTCTCAGCGCATCAATATCTTCCGACATTCCTTCCTGAACCATTTCTTGCTGCATATCGAAAAGTGATTGCGACATTTTTTGCATTTTTTGAGATGAACTTTTTTGAGATTTGGAAGCTTTTTTCCTCTGGTTTTTATTTAATGAGTTCTTACTGTCTTCCATATCTTCTTCAACACTTTCCTGCTGTTCCTCCATTTTGTCGAATTCATTGGGTTCTTCAAGTTCTTTGTTCATTTTATCCAACTCCTCAAGTTCCTCTTTCATGTTTTTGAAATCTTCGCTTATTTTTTCCTGTTCCGATTTAAGGTCTTCCTGGTCGTTATTTTTATCTAACGTTTTTTCGCTTAATTCTTCCTGTTCTTTCGATAATTCATTCAGCTTATTTATGGTTTCTTCAAGTTTTTGTTCAAACTCAAGTTGTTTGAATATTTCAAGGTTCCTGTCAAGCATTTTTTCAAGTTCCTCGCTTGATAATTTCATTTTCTCAAGCATTTCGCTGACTTTATCCTTATCAACTTCGTCCAATAATTCTTGCAATTCATTAAACAACTTATTCAATTCTTCATCTTGCATAAGTTTCTCGAAAAGTTCTTCAAGCTGTTTTTGCTTTTCAAGAATTTCTTCGTTTATCTCTTTATATTGCTGTTCTTTAAGTGCTTTTTCCTGGTTTTCATTTTTAATGGCTTCAATCTTTTCCTGGAGATATTTTTGCTTATCAAGTAAATCCTGGATTTGTTGTTTGTCCTCCCAGCTTAATTTTTTCTTGTCAATAAGTTTTTTATTTAGCTCTTCAATATCTTTTTGTAATTGTTTCGTTTCTTTTATAGCATCCTCCATCTCGTTTTTAATTGTTTTATTACTTTTTTGCGTTTGCTCTTCAATTTCTTTTAGCGAAGGAACCTTGAAAGTCATTATTTGTGATCTTGAAGACTTGCTACCATTTACCCTATCGTTATCCCAAACTTCAAAGTAATATTCTATCTCATCTCCTGCCTCTAATGCAATATCAGTTAAATCAAAAAAATGGAAAAACTGCTGCGGATTTAATCCCTGACTAATCGGAAGTTTATCTTTTGTTGTTTGTAATTCAATATTATCAGCATTTTTATTCTTATAATTAAAAGTTAACAGGTCGAAACCATAATCATCTTTAATTACACCTTTAAAATACAATCTTTTTTCATAAACAGAGTCTCTGTATTCTTCAACCATTATCGTTGGATATAGGTCAGGTATTACACTAATGGAATATGTTAATGAATCGGAATTTTTCAGGTATTCGTTTGAGGTAGTTATTGAATATATCTGGCTCTGAAAGAATCTAGCGTTATATACAAATGCATTTGAGGAGTTTTGTTCTATAATTTTTAATCCGCTTTTGAATCTAAAAACAACTTTATCAGTATTTTTTGTATAAAATTTCCATGTAACGTCAGTTCCGGTTGGAATTATCAAATCTCCATTATTTGCAATAGTTTCATCTTTTTTTCTCGTATATTCGGGATAATCCAGATTGATTTCAAAATCTAAAACAATCGGTTTAGGCAAAACCTTTAATTCGAATACACCTGATTTGTATTTATCAGCGATTAATCTAAATTTCAAATTTTTCTGGACGTTTATGAAACTATGGTAAAAAATTACAGGATTTTTCCTGACCATCCTGATTCTGTTATTTCCAGTTTCTAAATAAATATTTTCAGGAATTTCTTCACCTTCAACCTTAATTTCAAGCCTAAAATCCTCGTGCTGTACAACTTGCATATTCTTATTAAGAATCAGTATTCTGAAAGGCATTTCTTTGTCAAAGTGTTCGTTAAATCTTACGAGTCTTGTACTTGGTTCAGTTATCATATTAGGCGCAGCAAGGAGGATAATTATTAAGATCAACAAAGGAGGGAAAGCATATTTAAGATATTTTTTGTTTTTGGAGAAATCAATCGCCGATACAAATGGCACAGGCTTTAATTCACTGATTTTCTGGTCGATGCCGGCATTAATGAGTTCAATATTTCCAAGGTCATTTTCGCTCAAGGTTTTTAACTGGAGAGTATTTGTAAGTTTATCACTAACCTGGGGAAAATGGTTACCTATAATTTGCGCTGCTTGCTCATGGGAAATTATTTTTCCTATTTTTAAAAGTCTAAAAAGTGGTAAAAAAATGTAACGGACAATAATTATGATATTTAACAGCAGGTAAATATAAAATATTATTGTACGAACAGTAATATTAAAATGACCAAAGAATTCGACCAGGTTTATAATCAGAAAAAAAGCAATTAAAAGCGCCAGACAATAAATGCCTCCTTTTATCAGATGATTTTTATAGTATTTCCTGATAAACTTATCGAGTTTCTTTATTAATATGTTATAACGTTCACTCAATTTCTTATCGATAAATTAGAAAGTTTTATAAACTAAAACGAAGATAAATTAATTGATATTATGTTATTTTTGGCAAATATATTAATTGATTTGGATTAAATAAAATCTGTTGAATACTTAATTTAACGAGTAATGAAAAAAAATCTGCTTTTAATCGCAATACTATTCACTATCATCAATGTGTTTGCTCAGCAATTAATTGATTTTGATATTGAAAATAAATGTAGCAGGGCAAAATTCTATACAGATTATTTTCTGAAATCAAAGGATATTATCCAAACACCTTTATTACATGATTATGATGTGAAGTTTTACTTCCTTGATTTGAATGTGGAAAACAATACAATTTACATTTCAGGAAATGTAACTTTTAATGCACAGGTAGTTGCCACACAGTTGGATACATTTGCATTCGAGCTTGTTGATGAGTTAACCATTGATTCGGTAAA
>JAIORT010000760.1 GCA_021107975.1 Bacteroidales bacterium
TTCTGTGGTTTCTGTGGTTTCGGTTTCCGATCCCAAATCTTCAAACTCAACGTCAGTATGCGATTTTTCAACAGGTGCCGGCTTTACTTCTTCTTCCGGTTCTTCAGGAGCTTTTCCTGTTTGAATAAACTCGATAGCGGCATTCAGTCCAACGGCAAATTTTTCAAAATCTTCCTTGTAAAGGAATAATTTGTGCTTTTCGTAATAAAACTTACCCTGTTCGTTGTTAAACCTTCTTTTACTCTCTGTAATGGTAAGATAATACTCGCCCGATCTGGTTGATTTTACATCAAAGAAATATGTTCTCTTCCCGGCTCTTACAGTTCTCGAAAAGATCTCTTCTCTTACATATCCTTGTTCTTTTTCTTTTCCTTTGTTTTCTGACTCTTCCATATTTATTCCGATTGTTTGTTTTTAATTAACCCGCAAATATATACAAACTAATAATATCAAACGAAAAAAATGAAAAAATTATGTTAAAAGTCTTAATTTTGAAAAATTATTACTAACCCTTAAATATATAAAATTATTATGAAAAAAATCACTTTGCTTTTTTTAACCGGTGCTTTTACTGTTGTTTCAGCAATGGCACAAAACGGACAATTAACACGTACTATAACTCAGGATAAAGTCGCTGTTACTGTTGAACTTAAAAACCAGGAAAATAATAAGATATTACCAAACTGGGAGCAGGATTTTGAAGGTCTCGATGATTTTTCCTTTAACTTCGATCCCTGGACAGTAAATGATGTGGATGGTGGGGCTACTTATGGTATCAATGGCTATTCTTTTCCTAACTCAGAAAGCCCCATGGCATTTATCGTTTTTAACCCGGCAAATACTACTCCTTCGCTTGGAGCTGACGCGGCATTACAACCACACGGAGGAGATAAATTCGGGGCATGTTTTTCGGCTGTTGAGTCTGTTAATGATGATTGGCTAATTTCTCCTCAAATAATTTTAGATTCAAATTTTTGTATTTCGTTTTGGGTGAAATCTTATACTGATGAATATGGTTTGGAAAAATATAAAGTAGCTGTTTCAACTACAACAAATGAACCTGATTCTTTTACAGTCATATCGGGTGCTGATCCTTTATTGGCTCCGGCTGACGCCTGGGAAGAAGTTAGCTTTAACCTTTCTGATTATGACAATGACACTGTCTTCGTTGCTATTAATTGTGTTTCGGAAGATGCTTTTATTTTTATGGTGGATGATATTATTATTGAAACTGAAACCGGAATATCAGAAAACAATGAGATATCAGTAAGAATATATCCCAATCCGGTGTCGGATTACCTGAATGTTGAGGCTGATAAAAAGATATCCGAATTAATACTGATCAATTCGACAGGGCAAATAGTAAAAAGCAAATATTTTAACAACAGATCAATTACCCTGAATGTTTCCGGTTTGCAAAAAGGTATTTATGTTCTTCAGATCAGAACGAGGGAAGGTGCTGCATTTCGTAAGATACAAATAAGGTAAAAAGAGAGGTGTTAAGTATTACAAAATGGCAGGGCTTTCGTCCTTGCCATTTTTTATAATTTTATTTTCCGCAAACTGATTTCCTGCCACCGAAAACTTATAAGACCTTACCGCAAACTGATTTGTAGTTGACATGAAGCCATATATATAGTAAATTTGAAACGAAGAGGGTACTAAATAAGCATCTTATTAGAAATTTTATGGAATTTGTTTTTTCTATACATCACTAATCTTTACTGAACCTTTTATAACTTTTTCTGAAATCCATTATTGTTAAACAAAATTTATAAAATCATGAAAAAAGTAATTCTAATGCTCGCTTTAATTTCCTTCCAGAGCTTTATTTATGCTGATGAGAAGGAAGTGGAATCAAAGATTTCAGATGTAACTGTGTTTTTACAAGGTGCTTACATATCGAGGACGGCAGACATACAACTTCTTCAAGGCACCTCAGAGTTGATTTTTAAAGGGATTTCAACCCAACTCGATGCACGAAGTATTCAGGTGAATGCTCCTGACAATGTGAAAATCCTTTCGGTATCACATAAAATAAACAACCACGAAAATGTGGATAGTGCTCCCGAAAGAAAAGAATTTGAAAAACAGCGGGAACTAAAGCAATTTGAAATTGAAAAAATAAACAAGCTGCTTGAAGTTTACAGTGAAGAAGAAAAAATTCTTCTTAAAAATACTGATTTTAGTGGCATTGAAACGGGGGTTAACCTGGAAGAACTTAAACAGGCTGCTGCATATTTCAGGATACAATTGGAAGAGACAGGTATGAAAAAACTGGAGTTAAAGAAGAAAAAGAACGACATTCAAAAACAAATCAATGAGCTTAATTCTAAAATCGATGAACTGAGAAATACAAAACCAGATCCTACCAGTGAAATCATTGTTAAGGTTGATGCTATAGTTACCGGTAAAGCCACACTGACATTGAAATATTTTGTCGGGTCGGCAGGGTGGACTCCTTATTATGACATCAGGGTTGATGATATTGATGAACCATTAACCTTAACGGTTAAAGCATACATTAATCAAAGAACCGGAGAGGATTGGGAAGATGTAAATCTTACTTTATCAACAAGCAATCCGAAAAAAGGAAATTATAAACCTGTTTTTTATACCTGGTATGTAAACGAAAATCCAGCGAGGTATCGTACCTATTCCGAGCCGGGTGGTGCCGGGACGATTAAAGGGCGAATTGTGGATATGGAAACCAAAAAGCCTATACCTTTTGCTAACATTGTAATAGAAAGAGGGGGATCTCTGATTGGTGGCACAACTTCTGATTACAAAGGTAATTATATTATCAAACCAATTCCCTCTGGCACTTATGATTTAAAAGCTACTTATGTGGGCTATAAAACGGTTTTGGTGAGAGGCATGGTTATCAATGCAGATCAGATCCGTTTCTATGATATAGAAATGGAATCTACGGCAGCGCAACTGGAAGAAATTGTTATCACAGATTATAAAATTCCTCTGTTAAATAAGGATGAAACCGTGTCGGGAGGTACTGTTACTGCCAATGAAATTCAGAGAATGCCAAACAGAAACGCAAATGCTTTTGCTACCAGCGTTGGCGGAGCATATTCTGCTGATGGTGAGTATGGAAGTTTGAGGGGTGCACGCGGTGATCAAACCGTTATGTATGTTGATGGCGTGAGAATACTTGGATCAGCAAACCTTCCGAAATATTCTATTGAATATAATGATGTAACTAAAACAGAAACACCCACTAATATTAAATACAAAATAGAAATTCCATATTCTATTCCATCCGATGGGAAAAATTATTCTGTTCATGTTAAAGACATTTTTATACCTGCCGAATACGAATATTTTTGCATTCCAAAATTGGATATTGATGCTTTTCTAATTGCAAAAATTACCGGTTGGGAAGATTTGAACCTGTTATCCGGAAAATCCAATATTTTTTATGAAGGTACTTACATGGGGCAATCATCCATTGATGCACACATCACTGACGACACGCTCGATCTGTCAATAGGCAGAGATAAAGGAATTGTTGTTAAACGAGAAAAAATAAAAGATTTTAAAAAAAGTCAAACTATTGGATCGAATGTGAAGGAATACAGGGGTTTCGAGATCAGTATTAAAAACAACAAAAGTGCGCCGGTTAATGTAACTGTTGTTGATCAGTTCCCCATATCAAAAACCAAAGACATTGAAGTAGATCAAATTGAAATTTCAAACGCTGAATTTGATAAAAAAAACGGAAAACTTACCTGGAAATTTGTGATTGATCCGCAGCAAAGCGAAAAGGTTGAAATGAAATACTCAGTAAAATACCCGAAAAACAAATTGATTTTTTTAGAATAATATTTTTTTTACCTGTTTAAAATTACGTAATACATTAACTATTTGCCATTTACATTTCAATCATCCACTTGTGTCTCAATATAAAAAACATAAGTGTTTCATTTATCTTTTTTAATTTTGCCAAAAATTCAGATTTGAAACAATTTGTCAATAAACCGGTATTTAAGCTGATAGCTGAGGCGGCTAATGAGATGAATGTGGCTGTTTACGTTGTCGGCGGCTATGTTCGCGATGTAATAATGAACAGGGATTGTGTTGATATTGATATTGTAGCGGTTGGGAGCGGAATTGAACTTGCAAAGAAATTTGCAAAAAAGATTGGTCCGAAGACAAGAGTAAATGTATTTAAGAATTTTGGCACTGCCATGGTAAGGTACGATAATTTGCTACAATGGCAAATCGAATTTGTGGGCGCCCGGAAAGAATCATACAGGAAAAGCTCAAGGAAGCCGGTCGTAGAGGATGGAACCCTCGAAGACGATCAGAAACGGCGTGATTTTACTATAAACGCTATGGCGATCAGTTTGCAGAAAAATGATTTCGGAAAATTGATTGACCCGTTTGACGGCTCGAATGATATAAAACAAAAAATCATCCGCACTCCTCTTGACCCGGATATTACATTTTCTGACGATCCTTTGCGAATGATGCGCGCCATCAGGTTTGCAACTCAACTGGATTTTAATATTGAGGAAAAGACATTTGAGGCAATCTGCAGGAATGTTGAAAGGATAAAAATTGTTTCAAAGGAAAGGATCACTGACGAACTCAATAAAATTATTCTTGCTAAAAAGCCATCTTATGGTTTTAAATTGCTTGATTTAAGCGGTCTCTTAAAATTTATTTTTCCTCCTCAATTTCAGGAACTGAAAGGAACTGAGATGATTGACGGAAAAGGGCATAAGGATAATTTTTCACATACTTTAAAAGTGCTTGATAATATTTCGGAGAAAACAGATAATTTGTGGTTAAGATGGGCAGCTTTGTTGCATGACATAGCAAAGCCTATTACTAAAAAATTTGATCCTCAAACAGGCTGGACATTTCATAGCCATGAATTTATTGGCGCTAAAATGATTCCGTCAATATTCAGGATGTTAAAATTACCTCTCAATGAAAAAATGAAATATGTGCAAAAGCTTGTATTGCTGCATTTACGCCCTATTATACTTGCCGAAAGCCATGTTACGGATTCTGCAGTTCGTCGCCTGCTGTTTGATGCAGGTGATGATATTGACGATCTAATGCTACTTTGCGAAGCGGATATCACTTCAAAAAATAAACATAAAGTTAGAAAGTTCCTTGAAAATTTTAAGCTGGTACGACAAAAACTTATTGACATTGAAAAAAAAGACAGATTAAGAAACTGGCAGCCTCCTATTTCGGGAGAGGTGATTATGAAAGCCTTTAGTTTAAAACCCGGCAGGGCTATAGGCGAAATTAAAACTGCTATCCGCGAAGCAATTATAGATGGTCATATTAAAAATGATTATGAAGATGCTTATCGGTTTATGTTAGAAAAAGGAGAAGAATTAGGATTGAAACCAACCGAAAAATAAAATAAATTGTAAAAAATTTGTTTTTCACAATTTTTATTTTATTATCTTTATACCAAAATATCTTACTGTTTTTTAACTATGCATATCTACAAATTCAGATTATTGACAGATCTTGATGATGAATTTATTCGTGATATTGAAATTCAGGCAAATCAAACTTTTGAGAATTTCCATAACATGATATCCAAATGTGTTAATCTGAATGGAAAAGAACTTGCTTCATTCCATATTTGCGATCGGGAATGGAATAAATTTAAGGAAATAACTTTGATAGATATGCAGATAGAAGAGGGATCGGAAAAAGAAAGCAAGCCCATTGAAGAAACCTTTTGTATGAAAGATTCATTAATAAAGGATTTTATCAAAGAACCCCACCAGCGTCTGTTGTATGAATATGATTTCTTTGATATAAGCACTTTTTTTATTGAATTACTGAACGTGCATAAACAAAAAGATAATAAATCTTACCCAAGATGCACATTTAGTAAAGGTGAATTATTGCCGGAGACGATTCCCGAATCTAATGAAGAAAATGAAGATGAACTTAAAGAAAAGCTTTTAAAGGAATTTAACGATTTACTGGATGATACGTATGATTATAAAGGCGACAGCGAGGACAATACATTCTGATTGAGTACTTTCTATTGATTACAAATCTAAAACCTTGAACCTGACCCCGAAAGTTTTCGGGGGAAACCTCAAGCATTTTAGTAATTATTATTACTTTTATCTTATTAAATCATCATTGAAAAATAAACTTCTCGTTATATTAGGTCCCACCGCTATTGGAAAAACCAAACTCGCTATTAATATAGCCAAAACATTTGATGCAGAGATTATTTCTGCCGATTCGAGGCAGTTTTATAAAGAATTAAAAATTGGTGTAGCAGCGCCAACAGATGAAGAGCTTAAAGTCGTTAAACATCATTTTGTAAGCCACCTTTCAATTATTGAATACTATAATGTCTCTAAGTTTGAAAATGAAGTGTTGGGATTTTTAAACGGCTATTTTCAGAACAAAAGATATGCTGTTATGGCAAGCGGTTCAGGACTATATATCGATGCAGTATGCAAAGGTATTGATGAAATGCCCGATCCTGATGATAAGCTAAGAAAACAATTAAAAAAAACTCTAAAAAATAATGGCTTAGAACCATTGCTTAAGCAACTAAAACAACTGGATCTGGAATATTATGATGTTGTTGACCTTAACAACCCCAACAGGATCATGCGGGCGTTGGAGGTTTGTCTGAAAACCGGGAAAACTTATACTTCCCTCAGGAATAACAAACCAAAAAAAAGAGATTTTGAAATAATAAAAATCGGTTTAAACAGACCACGGGAAGAATTGTTTGAAATTATAGAAAACCGTGTTGATAAAATGATTGAACAAGGTTTACTTGATGAAGTGAAAGGTTTATGGAAATATAAAAACCTTAACGCACTGAACACAGTAGGATACAAAGAGATTTTCGATTATTTCGATGGTAATTGCACTCTTGACCAGGCAATTGAAAAAATTAAAACCAACACACGCAGATATGCCAAGCGGCAACTGACGTGGTTTAAAAAAGATAATTCCATTCACTGGTTCCATCCGGATGAAAAAGAAAAGATTGTTGAGTTTGTAAAGAACAGTTTATAGGTTTATAAAGTAAATGGCTAAATGGTTATTTGATCATAAAGACCTTGAAAAAAGGGAGTAAAATTGGAACAAACCTTTTTTCCCTTATACCTTATACCATATTAATAAATTCTCAAAAATAATTCTCCCCAAAGTATGTATATAAGTTCTGCAATTTATTTACTTTTGCATTTATAAAATGCGGTAGTAGCTCAGTTGGTAGAGCATCCCGACTAACAGTCGGGAGGGTCGTGGGTTCGAATCCGGGTTTTTCTTATATAGACGAGATAGAATAATAGTGGCTATTCAGAAAATGAGAATAATGTACATCCTACAATTACGGTTTAGAATGTAAATCTTGATGTTATTTGCTTTAGGATTCACAACCTCAAATTTTACCCTAAAATCCGAAAAAATTATATGATAGTTGAATTGATAAAAAAATTATATTAAAAATTTATTTACATTTGTATTAATAAAATGCGGTAGTAGCTCAGTTGGTAGAGCATCAGCTTCCCAAGCTGAGGGTCGTGGGTTCGAATCCCATTTACCGCTC
>JAIORT010000844.1 GCA_021107975.1 Bacteroidales bacterium
GAACAGAAGTTGAAGTACACAATGATTAACAAAAGGATTATCAACATTATGGATAAAAACAGGCAAATTTTTCATTATATTTTGTAATCCTAACTTAATCGAATAAAACCTTCCATAGCCTATGTGTTGATTTAATACGAATTTACAATCTTCCAGCCATTGTGATTTCAATTGATTAATCTTAAATAACACATCACGATTTACCACAACTACCGGTTTCTCGACTCCCCACGACTTATATACCGAAACAATTTTCTCAAGGAAAGTTAATTCATTATTAAACCGAAGTAAAGGTTTTTTTTTACCCATTCTATTTGAAAGTCCGGCAGCAAGAATTACACATGAGCTCATATCGGTCAAAAAAATATAACTTCTACAAAGCTATAAAATCTTTACTATTTTTGCATCAATTGAGGCGTTTTCACTGAAATAAAAAAACTTCATATCCGGAAATAATGCACGATAGATCGTATCAGTTAAAAAAAGCATCCTGGATCGGGATCATCGGTAATTCCATACTGGCAATACTAAAAATTGTTATAGGATTTATTTCAGGAAGCCTGGCAGTTATTGGCGATGGAATTGACACTACCACTGATATACTCTCATTTTTTATAACACTGTTTACGGCTCGCATTATTTCCAAACCACCGGATAGTAAATATCCATTTGGCTACAAAAAAGCAGAAACAATAGCTACAAAGGTGGTGGCATTTATTATATTTTTTGCAGGAGCACAATTACTTATTTCAACCATTTCAAGACTGATTTCCGGAGAACAGGGCAAAATCCCATCCATTATTGCAATATATGTTACTGTTTTTAGTATTATCGGAAAGGCTATTCTTTTTTATTGGCAATACAAAATAGGAAAGAAAACAAAAAGTTCAATGACTTTAGCCAATGCAAAAAACATGCGAAACGACATTGTTATTTCCCTTTCTGTTTTAATCGGCTTAATTTTTACCTTTATTTTTGAAATGCCGGTTTTTGATATCCTCATTGCAACAGCAGTAAGTATCTGGATCATCTGGGTTGCCTTTGGCATTTATAAAGAATCGAGCCTTGAACTGATGGATGGGATTAAGGATACTTCTATTTATTTCAAAATTTTTAAATACGTCGATCAAGTTAAAGGTGCTCACAATCCACATAGGATAAGAGTAAGGAAAATTGCAGATATGATTCTGATTGCCCTGGACATTGAAGTAGATAAGGATATTAAAGTGATAGAAGCCCATGAAATTGCAAAGCGGGTCGAACAAAATTTAAAAGATAATATTAAGAATATTTATGATGTTCTTATCCATATTGAGCCGCTCGGTAATGTTGAGCAAGATGAATCGTATGGAATCTCAAAGGAAAACATTAAACCTGATTAATTTACAAAATGACAGATAAATTTTCGATAATACCAATAGAACAATTATTGAAGATTATACTTGGGCAGTTGGAAAAGCACCGACGCTTATTCGGTATTCCCAAAAAATTATTTTTCCAATCTGACCCTTCCGATCCATTCCGGATGAATCGTTTCGGTGAATTGCTCGAAACACCAATAGGTGTTGCAGCCGGACCGCATACTCAATTAGCACAAAATATCGTGGCAGCCTGGCTTACCGGAGCACGTTTCATTGAACTCAAAACCATACAAACGCTTGATGAACTTGAGATTTCCAAACCCTGTATTGACATGCAGGATGAAGGTTATAACTGCGAATGGTCGCAGGAGCTGAAAATCGCACAATCTTACGACCAGTATCTTAATGCATGGATTTTAATTCACATTTTAAAAGATAAATTCAATTGGGAAAATAAAAATGAATTGGGTGTAATTTTCAATATGAGTGTGGGATACGACTATGCAGGAATTTTAAAGGAGAACGTTCAGTGGTTTTTCGAAAAAATGGCGGATTCATCAGAAGAAATACAGGAAAAAATAAAAACCGTTAAAGATATTTATCCAAACATTGTTAATCTGAGCATCAACCCTCGCATTTCCGATAATGTAACACTTTCGACCATGCACGGTTGTCCGCCTGATGAGATAGAAAAAATCGGACGATACCTGATTGAAGAAAAAAGGCTGCATACAACTATCAAGCTTAATCCTACCTTGATAGGAAAAGAGGATTTGCGAAATATTCTTAATAATTCAGGTTTTGAAACGGAAGTTCCTGATATTGCTTTTGAGCATGATCTGAAATACGATGATGCAGTAAAAATCATCAGGAATCTGCAAAATACATCCAAAGACAACAATGTTCATTTCGGGCTTAAACTGACCAATACTCTCGAAAGCCTGAACTATAAAGATGTTTTTTCTTCAAGTGAAGAAATGATGTATATGAGCGGCAGGGCGCTTCATCCTGTTTCTGTAAACCTAGCAAGAAAACTCCAAAACGATTTTGATGGAAAACTCGACATCTCTCTTTCAGGTGGCGTTGACGCTTTTAATGTTTCCGGCGTTGTTGCTTGCGGGCTTAGTCCGGTTACTGTTTGTACTGATATTTTAAAACCCGGTGGTTACGGCAGGCTTAATCAATACTTAGAAGAATTAAAATCTGCTTTTTCCGAAACAGATGCTTCTTCAATAGATGAATTAATAATTGCAAAGAGCAAAAAAAAGGATACAAACATCAGGATATCAGTATTAGACAACCTGAATACTTATGCCGATCAAACACTTCAAGATAAAAGGTATAGAAAAACCGGTTTTCAGGAGATAAATATTAAGACACACAGGCAATTGGGTTATTTTGATTGCATACATGCTCCCTGCATTGATACATGCCCTGCCAACCAGGGTATCCCTGATTATATGTATCACACTGCAAATGGCGATTTTGAAAAGGCTTTCGATGTGATTATGCGTACCAATCCATTTCCCAACACTACAGGAATGGTTTGTGATCATCTGTGTCAGACAAAATGTACAAGGATAAATTATGATAGTCCTGTATTGATAAGAGAAATAAAACGTTTTATTGCCGAACAGACCTGTAAGGTTTCGCAAGCCCCGCAGCAAACGGCAAAACCTTGCAGGTCTTATAGTACGGTTTCGTCGGACCCGCTGCACGTTGACAGACCTGTAAGGTTTCGCCAGCCCTGCGTCCAGTACAAAAACCTTGCAGGTCTTACCATTATCGGTGCAGGACCTTCAGGTTTATCCTGTGCATATTTTCTTGTTTCCGCCGGTTTCGAAGTTGATATTTACGAAACAAAACCAAAGCCCGGAGGAATGGTCTCAGGCGCAATTCCATCCTTCAGACTTACCAATGAAGCCATAAACATTGATATTGAAAGAATAAAAAGTCTGGGAGTCAGGGTTCATTATCAGGAAAACATAGACTCGGGAAAATTTGAACAGATCAGAAGTAAAAGCAGCTATGTTTATATTGCCACAGGAGCGCAAAGCGTCACAAAACTCAATATTGAAGGCATTGAAGCATATAGAGTTCCAGACCCATTGCAGTTCTTATTTGATGTAAAAAAGGGAAAACCTACTGAGATTGGAAAGAACGTAGCTATTATCGGCGGGGGTAATACTGCTATGGATACAGCCCGGACAGCATACAGGCTTGTTGGGGAAAACGGAACTGTTACTATTCTTTATAGAAGAACCATCAAACAGATGCCTGCAGACGTCAACGAAATTGAAGCTGTAATGGATGAAGGCATAAAAATCATAGAACTGACAGACCCGATAAAGATCAATACTGAAAATGGAAAAGTAAAATCGCTTTTATGTTGTAAAATGAAACTTGGAGAAAAGGATAATAGCGGCAGACCCAGACCAGTAAAGATTCCCGGTTCTGAATTTGAACTTGAATTCGATACCATCATTCCTGCCATCGGACAGGAACCGGCTATTGATTTTTTTGATCCGGATTTGCTAAAATCGGAACCAGGCGACTACGAAACACAAATACCCAATATATTTATTGGAGGAGATGCCTTACGCGGCGCTTCCACAGCTATCAACGCCATTGGCGACGGCAGAAAGGTTGCTCAAAAGATCATTAAGAAAGCCGGAATAGAATTTAATTTGGAATTTCAGGACACAAGAGAATTAATCAGCCTGAATCAACATTTATTGAACAGGACAAGAAAAATCAACCCTGTTGCAGTAAAGGAAACAGCGCTTGATGATCGTAAAAACTTCAATCTCGTAACACCCACTTTAAATAGAGATGACGCTATAAAAGAGGCGTCAAGGTGTTTGCTTTGTGATGAAGTTTGTAACTTATGTGTTACGGTTTGCCCAAACCTTGCTCTGTTTTCTTATCAGATTGAACCGGTAAAATATAATCTTCAAAAAATAATAGTTAAGAATGATACTGAAGAAATTACAGATGATCAAACATTTGAAGTAAGCCAGAAATACCAGATTCTTCACATTGCCGACTGGTGCAACGAATGTGGAAATTGCACTACATTTTGTCCTTCATCCGGCTCACCTTATAAAGAAAAGCCTCATTTATATCTTAACAGGAAAGCATTTGATGCTAATGACGAAGGATATTTTCTTGAAAGATCGGATGGAGATATAATTTTGTATTGCAAAGAAAACGAGCAATTGGTGAGCCTGTTAGATGATTCTGAAAATTTTACTTTTGAATCAGACAAATTTCTAATAATACTAAATAAAGAAACTTTTGAAATAATTGATCTTTATATATTAGAAGAAGATAATTTTGAGATCAGATTACAAAAGGCAGCAGAGATGAGTATTATAATGCAGGGAGCTAATTCATTAATTTATTAAGTTAGGTGAAGGCTGTGAGGCTGAGGCTAAGGCTAAGGTAAATTATTAATTATGCAGAAATAATAATATCACAGCAAAACGTTTTAATTCAATAAAAAAATATAATATGAGACATCCATGACAAGGCAAATTAGACACACAGGAATATGATTAAAAAAGTTTCTTTGCGTCTTTGCGTCTTTGCGTGAAATTTTTAAACACATGAACAACAGAGAAAAAGTTTTAGAAAATACAATAAAAAGGTGCAGGGAACGACATATAATAATCCCCACTTATAAACAAATGCGCAACCCGGAACTGATCCCTGAAAAGATCAGGGAGAAACTTAAAAATATCGGTTTATGGGATTTGAATTCACTGAACATGTTTCGCATTACATGGAAAAATGAACCTGTCAAATTCGGTGGAGGATTCGGTAATGTTAATTATATTGAATTGCCTTCGGAGTTAACAGGCGTAAAAGCGAGGATTATTATGCTAATCGGGAAATTTTTTCCTACCGGTTCACATAAAGTAGGAGCAACCTTTGGTCCTCTTGTAGAAAAATTAGTTGACGGACGTTTTGATCCGACAAGGCAAAAAGCCCTTTGGCCCTCAACCGGGAATTATTGCCGGGGCGGCGCTTACGATTCATATCTGCTTGGCTGCGATTCAATTGCCGTGTTGCCTGAAGGTATGTCACAGGAGCGGTTTGACTGGCTTCACAAAGTCGGGACAGAAGTGTTTGCCACACCGGGCAGTGAAAGCAATGTAAAAGAGATATACGACAAAGTTAAGGAATTGTTAGCCGAAAGAGGTGATGAAATTGTAAATCTGAACCAGTTTAATGAAATCGGGAATTCTCTTTGGCATTACGCAGTTACCGGACCGGCAATGGAAGAAGTTTTTAATTCAGTAAAAAATGAAAACGACAGGTTCAGTTGTATTTTTCTTACTCAAGGTTCCGCAGGAACGCTTGGCAGTGCTGACTATTTAAGGGCGAAATTCCCATTAGTGAAAGTCTGTGCCAGCGAAGCGCTGCAATGCCCTACCTTACTCCTTAATGGCTATGGAGAGCATCGCATTGAAGGTATTGGAGACAAACATGTACCCTGGATACATAATATAAAAAATATGGATTTGGTCGCCGCAATTGATGATGAACCAAATATGCGCATTATGAGACTTTTTAACGAGCCTTCAGGTAAAGACTTCCTGAAAAATGAAGTTGGCATCAATACAGGCTTAGTTGACAAACTCGACCTTCTTGGTATTTCCTCAATTGCAAATCTGATGGGTTCCATCAAACTTGCAAAATACTACGAGATGAATGAGAATGATGTGATCTTCACCGTGGCAACAGATTCAATGGAGATGTACCAGTCGAGGCTAATTGAAGAGAGGGAAAAACACGACGATTTTGATGAAAAGAATGCTGCCGTCAGTTTTGAAGCAGATATAATGGGATTGAACATTGACCATATAATTGAAATGACCTATTATGAGAAAAGGCGAATGCACAATCTTAAGTATTTCACATGGATTGAGCAACAGGGAAAAACTGTGGAAGAACTGAACGCCCAATGGTATGATGACAGCTATTGGAAATCGCATTTTGCCAAAGTGGATGAATGGGATGAAGAGATAATGGAATTTAACGAAAGGACAGGGTTGATGAAAGAATACGCCTAATATCACTTTAGTTTATCAATCCTTAAAAATAACTAAAGAATATAAAAAAAAGACTGGCTAAATAATATTTTTATTGTTCATTTTTTTTGTACTTTTGTTTTATCCATAAAATCTGTAAAAATGCAAATAGCCAATCCAATATATGATGTTGTTTTTAAATATCTGCTTGACGATAACAGAATTGCCAAATTAATAATTTCAGCAATTATCGGAGAAGAAATTGAAGAACTGGATTTTCGTCCTACAGAATACCGAAGCGATATAGAACGAAAGTCATTAACAGTATATCGCCTTGATTTTACGGCAAAGATTAAAACGGCAGACGGCTACAAACAGGTTATTATCGAAATACAAAAAGCTAAATTCCCCACTGACATAATGCGATTCAGAAAATATCTTGCTGAACAATATGCCAGTGGCGAAAATGTATATAAAGTAGAGGAGCCAGAGGAAAGTTACGCAAGAGCCTTACCAATTATCAGCATTTATCTTCTCGGTCATACTTTGGTTCATACCGATGCGCCTGTTATAAAGGTAGCAAGAAAGTATTACAATGTTATTTCAGGCGAAGTGATTAAAGAAAAAGAAGAATTTATAGAAAGTCTTACACACGACAGTTTTATTATTCAAATACCGTATTTAAAAGACAAACGCCAATCGGAATTGTTAATGCTTTTAAGTGTTTTTGATCAAAGTACGATTAAAAAAGATACTCATATTTTAAATATAAAAGAAGAAGAGTTCCCTGAAAAATACCAGCCCGTAATTCGTAGATTACAAAAAGCAATAGCAGAGCCTAAAGTCAGAAAAACAATGGATGTTGAAGACGAAATTCTCAAAGAGTTAGAAAATCTGGAACGTATTGTTGCAAAAAGTGAAAAGATTATCGGGGAAATGAAAGAGACTGTTGAGGAAAAAGAAAAAACTATTGAGGAAAAAGAAAAAGCTATCGAGGAAAAAGAAAAAGCTATCGAGGAAAAGGATAAAACTCTCAAAGAAAAAGATAAAACCCTCGAAGAAAAAGATAAAACCCTCGAAGAAAAAGATAAACGGATTGAAGAATTAGAGAGAAAGCTAAAAGAAAAACATTAACACCTC
>JAIORT010000774.1 GCA_021107975.1 Bacteroidales bacterium
CACAGGAAGCTATTCAAAAAGCACAGGAGATTGCAGCCGGTCTTCAGCACCAGGCAATTGAAAGCATCCATATTTTAAAAGGAATAATGAACGTGGATGAAAATGTTATTCCTTTCCTGTTAAAAAAACTTGACGTTAACACCGAAGTACTTTCAAAAGCTATTGATAAGATACTGGAATCAATGCCAAAAGTAGCCGGTGGAGATCAATTCCTTTCGCACGATGCAAATGCAGCACTTCAAAAAGCAAATAATTATCTGAAGGATTTTAATGACCAGTTTGTCTCTATCGAGCATATCCTTTTGGGTATTCTTGCCGGAAACGACACTGCTGCCAAGCTTTTAAAAGACAATGGCATTACTGAGAAAAATCTAATCACCGCTATTAAGCAACTCAGAAAAGGTTCATCGGTAACCAGCCAGACCGCAGAAGAAACATATAACGCCCTGAACAGATATGCAAGAAATCTTAATGAATTAGCCAGATTAGGAAAACTCGATCCGGTTATCGGGCGTGATGAAGAGATCAGAAGGATCTTGCAAATATTATCAAGAAGAACTAAAAACAATCCTATATTAATTGGTGAGCCGGGTGTTGGTAAAACCGCTATTGCAGAGGGATTAGCTCACCGGATAATAAACGGCGATGTGCCGGAAAACCTAAAATCCAAAATCATCTATTCACTTGATATGGGAGCGCTCATAGCCGGTGCAAAATACAAAGGTGAATTTGAAGAGCGTTTAAAAAGTGTAATAAAAGAGGTTGTAAACTCTGATGGAGAGATTGTTTTGTTTATTGACGAAATTCATACACTGGTAGGTGCCGGCGCAAGTGAAGGCGCTATGGATGCGGCAAATATTCTGAAGCCGGCTCTCGCAAGAGGCGAATTGAGAGCCATTGGCGCAACAACACTAAAAGAATATCAGAAATATTTTGAAAAGGATAAGGCTCTCGAACGTCGTTTTCAGGTTGTGATGGTTGATGAGCCGGATACATTATCGGCTATTTCTATTTTAAGAGGATTGAAAGAAAGATATGAAACACATCATCATGTAAGAATTAAAGATGAGGCGATTATTGCAGCAGTAGAATTGTCGCAGCGTTATATTACCGACCGCTTTTTACCTGATAAGGCAATTGACCTTATTGACGAAGCGGCTTCCAAGCTACGATTAGAAATAAATTCATTACCGGAGGAATTGGAAATCCTTGAACGAAAAATTAAACAGCTTGAAATTGAACGCGAAGCTATTAAACGTGAAAAGGATGAAAATAAACTTAAGAGCCTTAACGAAAAAATTGCAAACCTGAATGATGAGAGAAATCATTTGCGCGCAAAATGGCAGGCTGAAAAAGAAATAGTTGAACAAATACAACAAAAGAAAAAGGAAATCGAAAACCTGAAGTTTGATGCTGAACAGGCTGAAAGAGATGGGAATTATGAAAGAGTTGCAGAGATACGGTATGGTAAAATAAAAAATCTTGAAGATGAAATAAAAAGTTTAGAAGGCAAACTATCGGAAGCACAAGCCAGCTCACCTATGATTAATGAAGAGGTCGGTTCGGAAGAAATTGCCGAAATAGTTGCGCGCTGGACAGGAATTCCCGTAAGCAGAATGTTACAAAGCGAAAAAGAAAAACTGTTAAATCTTGAAGAAGAACTCCATAGACGAGTGATTGGACAGGATGAAGCTATTGAAGCCGTTTCTGACGCTATCAGAAGAAGCAGAGCCGGATTGCAGGATATGAAACGCCCAATCGGTTCATTCATTTTTCTGGGAACAACGGGTGTTGGCAAAACAGAACTGGCTAAAGCATTAGCCGAATTTTTGTTCGATGATGAAAATTCCTTAATAAGAATTGACATGTCGGAATACCAGGAAAGACATTCTGTCTCACGTTTGATAGGCGCTCCTCCGGGATATGTGGGATATGACGAAAGCGGACAACTGACCGAAGCTGTGCGAAGAAAACCTTATTCTGTGGTTCTCCTTGACGAAATTGAAAAAGCCCATCCTGATGTTTTTAACATACTGCTCCAGGTTCTGGACGATGGAAGGCTGACCGATAACAAAGGCAGAACAGTAGATTTTAAAAATACTATTGTGATAATGACATCTAATGTTGGGTCGCATATTATACAGAAGAACCTGGAAACTTCTTCAGCAGAAGATTCAGATAAAGTTTTTGAAAAAACCAGAAAAGAAGTTTTCACCTTGTTAAAGTCGGTTATTCGTCCTGAGTTCCTGAACAGGATTGATGAAATCATTATGTTCAAACCGCTGAATAAGGATGAAATAAAAGAAATTGTAAGACTTCAGTTCAAACTAATTAAAAAGTTGCTTGAAAAAAATCAAATTAAAATTTCTATCACCGATGCAGCCATTAATTATATCACCGATGCAGGTTTTGACCCACAGTTCGGAGCAAGACCAATAAAACGTATAATTCAAAGAAAACTGCTCAATGAGTTATCAAAAATGATATTAAACGGCACTGTGCATAAAGATTCGGAAATCACTGTAAAGGTCAGCGATGGCAAGCTTATTTTTATTAACAGGGAATAAAGATTTTGTTAAAAAATTTTATCAATCGTGATGTAACTATTTAAAATAATGTTGGTATAAATCAATAAAACAAATCAAGTTTATTTAAGTTATTTGTTAATTTTAAAAAAATTTTAAAAACATTAAAAAATAATTATTATGGTACGGTTTATCAAATTTAAAGCACTTATTATCACATTTACCCTTATCGGGTTAAGCTCAATTACTTTTGCCCAGTATTCCGGTGGTGGAAGAGTTGGAGTCAATCTCGCTAATCTGGGAGGTTCCTCCATTCAAAATAATAAAATGATTATAGGATATAATGTTGGAGGATTTGTTAATTACTCTTTTGAAGACCTTATTTCAGGCGAGATAGGTAATATTTTATCTGTTCAGGTTGAATTATGTGTTCAAACAAAAGGTACTTCAACCGAATACCCTTTTATAAAACCGGACTCAACAATAGAAGTTAAAAAAGATATCATAAAAAATTTCACTTATATTCAGTTGCCTGTATTGGCAAGGTTTACTTTTGGTGAGTCGGGAGAATTTAATTACTTTGGAGAAGCAGGATTTTATGGTGCTTCACTTTTCGGATTGACGATTGACGGAGAGAAGAGCCACGACCATGATTTGGATACTGGTACAGATCCCCGAAAATACAGAGAAGAATATTCCGGTTTCGATTTTGGTTTATGTGTTGGCGGAGGTGTGATAATTCCATTTGGCGGGCGAAAAAGCCCCTGGGCTGCTTATGTTAATGCAAGGTACAGTTTGGGTTTATATAATATTGGTGAAATTAAAGATGAAACTCCTGAATTTCTTGATGAAAGTTTAAAGAATATTAAAACTAATACTATAAGCGTTTTAGCTGGAGTGATTTACAAATTCTAATAAATTGCAATCCCTTATAAATAATTCAAAAGGCTGCCGATAAGGTAGCCTTTTTTTTTTATTTTTGTCCGATAAATTTTACAGAAATAATATATATGCAGAAATATAATTCCGAAAAATTAAAAGCTATTTCTGATAATATCCGTATTGATATTATAAAAAGCCTTTCCGAAGCAGGGTCGGGACATACAGGCGGATCACTCGGCATTACCGATATTTTTACGGTATTGTATTTTAATGTATTAAATCACGATCCGGGAAACCCCGAATGGGAAGATCGCGACAGGGTGATTTTGTCTATCGGGCATGTAGCGCCTGTTCTTTACTCAACTCTTGCTCATGCAGGTTATTTCCCAAAAGAAGAGTTAAAAACACTAAGGAAATTAGGCAGCCGGTTACAGGGACATCCTGGGAAGGAGCATGGCTTATCGGGCATCGAACTTTCTGCAGGGTCTCTTGGTCAGGGTTTATCTGTGTCTGTTGGGTTAGCCATTAGTGCAAAAATGGATAATAAAAACCACAGGGTGTATTCCATTCATGGAGATGGCGAGCTTCAGGAAGGAGCTATTTGGGAAGCGGCTATGAGTGCTGCTCATTATAGACTGGATAACCTGACGGCTGTTATTGACAGAAACTGTGTTCAGATTGATGGGAAAACATCGGATGTGATGGAATTAGAGCCATTGGCTGATAAATGGAAATCTTTCGGATGGAATGTGATTGAATGTAACGGACATGATCATGCGGAATTGATAAAGGCTTTTAAAGATGCTAAAACATTTAAAGATAAACCTTCGGTTATTATCGCAAAAACAATAATGGGAAAAGGAGTGAAGGAAATAGAAGATAATTATCGATGGCATGGTAAGGCGCCGAATAAAGAGGAAGCGGAGAGGTTTATTAAGCAAATATTAAAAAAATGAAATATATAAATAAAGGTGATAAACCAACAAAAACAGGATTTGGTGAAGGACTGGCAAAGGCTGGAGAAAAACATTCAAATCTGATTTGTCTCGGTACTGACATTACATCTTCCGTGGGAATGAATTACTTTTCTGAAAAGTTTCCTGAACGGTTTTTCTCTCTTGGTATTGCCGAACAAAATGCTATTGGAGTAGCTGCAGGATTTGCTTTAGCAGGGAAAATCCCTGTTTTTTCAACTTATGGAGTTTTTGCAGCTATGAGGGTAACCGATCAGGTCAGGGTTTCTGTTTGTTATAATAACCTTCATGTTGTAATTGGCGGAGCACATGCAGGCATTTCTGTCGGTCCTGACGGCGCCACTCACCAGGCATTGGAAGATATAGCTGTTATGAGAGTATTACCTAATATGACTGTCCTGTCTCCTTGCGATGCCACACAAACAAAGGTAGCGACAATAGCAGCCATTGAAAAAGTCAAGGGTCCGGTTTATGTCCGTTTCGGAAGGGAAGCCGTGCCTGACTTTACAGACCCAAACCAGGAATTTGAAATTGGCAAAGGTCAACTTTTAAAAGATGGTAATGATATTTCAATTATTTCAACAGGTCATTTAACATGGGAAGCCTTGCACGCGGCTTATCAATTGGAAAAAGAAGGCATTTCTGCACGGGTAATAAACATCCATACTATTAAACCTATTGACGAGCATATCATCGTTAAAGCAGCCAGGGAAACCCACGCTGTTATTACTGCCGAAGAGCACCAGGTTAATGGAGGTTTTGGTAGCGCTGTTGCAGAGGTAGTTGTTAGGAATTTTCCGGTGCCAATGGATTTTATAGGGATGAATGACAGTTTTGGTGAATCAGGTGAACCGGAAGAACTGATGCAAAAGTACGGAATGACAGCAGCCTCGGTAATTGAAAAAGTGAAAAAAATACTCTCACTCTAATAAACGGGCTTTTTCGGATTTAAGAGAGGAAATGTGGGAAAGCTAATCCGAAAGAGCTATGGTACATCAGACATGGCAAGTCGAAGTAAGCTCGTGCGCTGGAGACATGCCCTTTCGAGAAAATAATTTTTCGTAATTTTTCCTATATTAAATTGGATATTCCCCCTGTTGTTTTTTCTTTTAATCTTCGTAAATTTGCTGTGTGATTTGATATGTTTATAATTTATTTAAACCGTCAGACTGTCTAAAAACTATTAGAAAGTAATTATTTTGATTGTACTCATTTATATCTTTTAATTTCACCGGATTTCAGTTTTTTCATATATGAAACCAAATCACGTTTCACTTCAGGAGCAAGGATTAATAAACCGAGGATATTGGGGAAAGCCATTGAGAGGATCATCATATCGGAAAAATCAATAACCGAACCAAGGTTAGATGCAGAACCAATTACGATAAAAATCAGGAATATGGAAAAATAGATATACTTAGCAATGTTTCTGCTGCCAAATAGTTTTTGAGATAAGTCTCCAAAAAGATAGTCAAACCCTTTAAGCCCGTAATACGACCATGAAATCATGGATGAGAAAGCAAAAAGGAAAATTGCGAAGACAAGTAAATAAGGAAACCATGAAAACACACTGGAAAAAGCCTGTGAAGTAAGCTGGGCGCCTTCAAGTCCCAAAGGATTCTCATACGTTCCTGTAAATATCAACACTAATGCTGTCATGGTACATATAACTACCGTATCGATAAACGGTCCTAACATTGCCACAAATCCTTCTTTAACCGGAGTGTCGGTTTTTACTGCCGAGTGTGCAATAGCAGCCGAACCCACACCTGCTTCGTTTGAGAATGCCGCCCGCTGAAATCCGACGATAAGTACTCCAATAAATCCACCTTTTAAAGCATCGGTAGCAAATGCGCTATCAAAGATCAATTTGAAGGCTTCGCCTGTATGTCCTATATTTATAATAATAATAATAAGCGCCACAGCTACATACAAAACAGCCATGAAAGGAACAATTTTATCGGTAACCCTGGCAATACTTTTAATTCCTCCAATGATAACTATTCCGACAAGAATGGCAAGGATTATCCCAAACCATGCACCGTAATTTTCAATGTCAGGTACAACATAAGTCAGTTGCGAAAAAGCCTGGTTTGCCTGGAACATGTTTCCGCCGCCAAAAGAACCACCCATTATGAGAATGGCAAAGATAAATGCTAATATAGCTCCAAGCCATTTCAATCCTTTCTTTTTTAATCCGTCACGCAGATAATACATAGGTCCTCCTGACACAACTCCGTTTTTATCAATTTTTCTGTATTTAACCCCAAGTGTACATTCGGTAAATTTGGACGACATACCAAATAATCCCGCAATGATCATCCAAAAAGTAGCACCAGGTCCACCAATTGAGATGGCGATTGCAACACCTGCAATATTTCCAAGCCCAACCGTAGCAGAAAGGGCTGTTGTTAATGCCTGGAAATGCGTAACTTCTCCTTTGTGCTCCGGATCATCATAAATACCGCGTATCAGATTAATAGCATGTTTAAAGCCACGGATATTTATAAACTTCATTAAAATGGTAAAAGCCACAGCACCGAAGATCAACCATATTACAATGAAAGGAACGGGTGATTTCTTGTTGTTACCGTCATCTTCTAAAACCGGTTCACCCCATTTGTCATAAACTAAAGGATCATGTAATCCAACAGCTTCAAACGGATCCCAGAATAAAAATGTTCCCAAAGCATCTACTATCGGACTGAAAGCATTATCTATCCGTTGGCTTAAAGTAAGATCATCAGTAATATTTTGTTCTTCATAAAACGTTTCTCCGTTTGAAACTTTAAGTGTATCCTGAAAATTATTGTTATTTGAGTAAATATTTATAGAAAATAACGATAAGATAAAAATTAATATAAAAGGTAAGTTTTTGACCATTACGAAAAGATTAAATTGTAATACTTATTTCAAACAAACATTAAAATAAAAATTGGCTGCTAATATACAAAAGTTATTATGTGAGGATAAAATAAAATTTAATGAATAGGATACTTAATTTAGAAAAGCCAATATCTGAAATTCCAACGACTGATGACCAAAGGGAACCCTTATGGGAAGGAATCCGTCAGGAAAACCAATTTCTAACTATAAAATAACATGAGTTCGGGATTTTTTAATAAAGGAAGGACATCCCTAACGGGACT
>JAIORT010000465.1 GCA_021107975.1 Bacteroidales bacterium
CCTAACAAAGGGTTCAAATCCATTTCCATTATTTCAGGTGCTGCATTCAGTAAAGCTGAAACCATTACAATAATATCAGCAAATTTATTAACGCTGACGCCTTCCTGTCCGCGGACTCCTTCAAATATCTTATAGCATTTCAAATTTTTAATCATTAATTTAGCTTCTTCAGTGCCTACCGGAGCCAAAGCAGATTGGACATCCTTAAAGACTTCAATGAAAATACCACCCATTCCGCACAGTACAATATGCCCGAATTTGGGTTCAAATTTAGCACCTATAAAAAGCTCAATGCCCGAAAGCATTGGCTGAACAAGGATAGCTGTTACATCTTTGATTTTTATCATCCGTGCGAATTCCTTTTCGACGGTTTCCCTGTCTTCAATATTTAACACTACACCACCCACATCAGATTTATGTAAAGGACCGATCACCTTCATAACAACGGGATATCCCAGTTTATTTGCCGCCTGTCTTGCTTCATCTGTTGTTTTAACAACTGCTTCGCCTGACCGTGGTATTCTGCCGGCGTCGAGTAATTCCTGTACTGCAACAGGTGGAAGATAACCCGAATCCGATTGTGAGATTACCGAACGGATCTTAACTTTGTCAATATCCGGTAAAATAATTGAATCATGTTGAGGTTTGGGAGTAAAATATACTTTAGATAGAGCTTTTCCAAGCGGCACCTCATCAGGGAAGTTTATTCTGCCTTTTGATAAAAATTCTCCCACAGCCTGCTCTGCTGTGTGGACTGAAGGAAGCACCGGGTAAATAGGTTTCCGTGATGATTCCATTTTTGCATCCAGAACCTCATAAACATCATTTATAGGAACCAATCCGGGTGTGCCGAAAATAACAACCATTGCATCAATATGGTCAAATTTATTATCAACATAATCAATGATTGTTGCAAGTTGATCCGCAGTTCCGGTTGCCAGAAAGTCGATAGGATTTTCCACTGAAGAACCTGGAAAGAGTCTTTTTTTTAATTCATTCGCATAATCGCCTTTAATTGGTGGTACTTCCAAACCTCCATTTGACAGAGCATCGGCTAACATTACGCCAGGCCCACCTGCATGGGTGATTACGGCAATGTTTTTTCCTTTCAATTCAGGGTGCATAAATACTGAACCCACCGATATTAATTCCTCTATTCCATCACATCTTACAATCCCTGATTTTCTGAACAATGCATCCACAGCAATATCCGAGCTGGCAAGCGCGCCCGTATGCGATGATGCAGCACGACTTCCTGCCTCTGTAGTTCCTGATTTGATAGCAGCTATTTGACAACCTTTTCGAATCAGGGAAGAAATATGTTTCAATAGTAACTGTGGCTTATTAATAGTTTCGATATAAAGCAGCTTTACTTTAGAGCTTTTTTGAGGATCAAAATTTTCATCAAGATATTGAAGTATTTCTTCCACGCCCATCTGTGCTGAATTACCAACCGAAAGAACATTTGCAAAAGTCAAACCTTTTGGAATACCGGCTTCCATGATGAAACAAGCCGTGGCTCCCGAACCAGAAATAAAATCGCAACCTTTCGGGTCAAGCTTTGGGATTGGTTTAGTGAAAACGCCGTGATAGTTTGGAGTTAAAACACCTATACAGTTCGGACCTATTAATGCCCCGTTATATTTATTTATCTGCCCGACAATTTTTTGTTCCAATATTTTTCCTTCCTCACTTTCTTCGCTGAATCCTGCCGAAATAATAATGAAAGCTCTGGTGTGTTTTTTCTCGGTAAGTATTTTTATAACATCAAAGATGAATTTAGCCGCAATGGCAATTATGGCAAGGTCAACATCGGGAAGATCATAAGGATTTTGATAGCTTTTAATTCCCTGAACTTCGGTTTCTTTAAGGTTGATAACATACAGTTTTCCTTTGTAATCTCCATCAATAAGATTCTTTAATACCTTACCGCCGGGCTTTGAAACGTCATTCGATCCGCCCACAACAACAATGCTTTTCGGGTCAATTAATTGTTTATTGATCATAAAAATATTTCAGTATTTTTTCAATATAAGGTGCTAAAGTAACAAACTATAATAAATAAAGATTAGAGAAAATATAAATTTATTTTTATTATTTTTGAAAATTAAAAAATAAAATTATGATTAAAAATAAAACACGTGCCGAACGTATCTCCCCTGCATTAATGATCGCTGCATTTATCATCATCATTGCAGGAGTAATGTATGCAAGTTCAATTATTACGATGATGCTAATGGCTCTTTTTATCAGTATCATCTGTGCGCAACCGATTAATTGGCTTAAAAAAAGAAAGGTGCCTAATGGACTCGCTATTGTTATTGTCTTATTGGGGATTATATTGATTTTCTTTGGACTTGGCGAGTTGATAGGAGAATCATTAGCAGGATTTTCAAAAAATGCCCCCAAATATGAAGATAGTCTGAATAAAATGGGAAGCACAGTTTTTCAGTCATTGAATGATAAAGGGTTTAATATTTCACATGATAAGCTAATGAATATGCTTGATCCGGGTAAGATTATAAATTTTACTGGCACAATGATCAGCGATCTTGGTGAAATAATGGGAAGTACGATTTTAATTCTTTTTGTTGTTCTTTTTATACTCCTGGAATTTAATAGTTTTTCGATTAAAGCCAAAGCAATAGTAAAAATCCCGACAGAATCGTTAAATTATTTAGAAAAGATAGGGAAAAGTATCCGTTATTATTTGGGAATAAAAACAATAACCTGTCTTTTAACAGGTATATTCATCTGGGTATGTCTGGCAATTATCGGTGTTGATTATGCGATATTATGGGCATTGATGGCTTTTCTGTTGAATTATATTCCAACTATCGGATCAATTATCGCAGGTATTCCTGCGGTATTATTTGCATTAATTCAATTGGGATTTGGAGGCGCATTGTGGACTATCGGAGGCTATGTTACAGTTAATATGTTGATTGGGAATGTAATCGAGCCTAAGATGATGGGAAAAGGAATGGGGCTATCGACACTTGTCGTTTTTATTGCACTTATTTTTTGGGGATTTGTGCTTGGAACCGTGGGTATGTTCCTGTCTGTTCCTCTTACAATGTCAATAAAGATCATGTTAGAACAAAGCGAAAAAACACGATGGATCGCCATCCTGCTCGGCACACAGGAATACGCCCAAAGCATTGTGGATGAAAGGCAGTCGGCAGGCAGGAGTCAACAGTCCACAGTCGGCAGTCCACAATCAGAATAAGGTGCAAAGTAAAAAGTTAAATGTTATAAGTTGATTTTTAAAGTAAAAAAAATCTCACTTCTCATAAAAATGCATCTCACGAATGTATTCATAAACTTTATTGGGCAGCATGTATCGCATGTCTTTCCCTTCTTTGATGGATTTGCGGATGAATGTTGAGGAGATTTCCATTAAAGGAGTTTTGAATATTTTTACTTTCGGATGTTTATCATATTTACTGCCTTTATATCCGGGACGGGCGTATATGTACATTTCGTAAAGCTCAAGAATACGATGCGGATTTTTCCATTTGTCAAAAGTGGGCAACTGGTCGGAGCCGGCAAGAAGTACAAATTTCTTTTCCGGATACTTTTCTTCAAGGTAAGTAAGTGTATCAATGGTATAGGAAGGCTGCGGCATTTTAAATTCAATGTCGGTTACCCAAAAACGGGAATCATCTTCAATAGCAATACGAATAAGCATCAGCCGGTGGTAATCGGCAAGCAACGACTTCTTTTCTTTAAAAGGATTCTGCGGCGAAACCACAAACCACACTTTATCCAAGTCGGTGTACTCCACAAAATAATTGGCAATAATCAAATGCCCGATGTGGATAGGGTTGAATGAGCCGAAGAATAAGCCGATTTTTTTGGATGGGTTCATATTATAGTTTTACTTTATTAATAAATAAAAAGATCACTCCCAAGCAGTAATAATCATTTTAATTTATTATTTGCAAATATAATATATCGTACGCACTATTGAAAATATTACGTACGATTATTTAATAATGCACTTAAATAGAAATCCTCTTTAGCCTTAAACATAACGTAGCTTCGTTACAAACAAAATATTGGACACTGATTTGTTAAGATTTTTATGATTTGACTGATTTTTTCTATCACCAAACAAAGTTTTAAAAGATAATAGTATAATCCTAAAACTTCAAACTTACCCCTGCCATAAAATTAAACTTTGCCTGCGGGAAGTAGCCATTATATTCTTTATAAATTCCATTTTCATAATAAGAATAAACCCATGCATTGGTTTCGTACTCCTCATCAAAGATATTGTTCAGGCTTAATATCAGGTCGATATGCTTGATAAAATTGGTTTTGATGGAATAATAGAATTTCAGGTCGTTAATAAAGTAAGGATCGAGGCTGCGCTCCATATTAGAAGTATTGTCAACATATTGCCTTCCGACATAACGGGAAAGTAAACTGATCTTGAAATTATTAACCGGTATGTAAGTCAGGTTACTGCCTGCAATTATATCAGGTGAAAAAGAAATATCAGTTGTCCCTAATGTATCTGACTCCTGTTCCCAGGTATCCCAGTTATCGGTATAGAAAACAAAATCTTTAATTTTATTGTTGCTGTAAGTCAAATTGAAGTTCCACTCAAGGTTTTTCAGTATTTTAACACCGCCTGCAATCTCTATCCCTGTTCTGTAGCTTTTCGGAACATTAATCAATATCGGGTCGCCAACATTATTTATCTTCCCTGTTAACACAAGCTGGTCTTTATAATCCATGTAATACAGGTTAGCTTCTAAATTCAGGAAATTGTTATGGTATTTATAACCAATTTCATAGTCGGTCAGCCTTTCGGGATTAATCATTTGTCCGGTATCGGCATCGCGATATACCGAACGATTGGGTTCTCTGTTAGCAATAGACAGTGAAGCGTAAAGACTGTTGTTTTCGTTCAAAGTTAAGTACACACCTGCTTTAGGATTAAAAAAGCTGAATGTATGCGACTGGGTCAAATCCTGAAGGTTATCGTGTATTCCGTCAATAGAGTAATCGATTCCCCTGTATTGCAGATCAGCATACAGATTTATAAGATCACTGACCTGGTAACTGATTTTCCCGAAAATATGATAATCGGTTTTCTTTCCCGTATTTTCGTACCAGGGTTTATTTATAAAGCTATTGCTTGCATATTCCGCCCAGATGATATAACCATAATGGTCTCCAACATAGTAATTCCATCCGCCACCAAAGGTCGCTTTGATATTCTGAGAATTATAATTAAGTGATAAATTAAAACCGTAAAAATCGTTATCGAGCCACTTTTGTCTGATAAGGTTTGTCCGGCTAATAGTATCACTGCCAATAATTACATCATCGAACCCGTATTTAGAATATTTCTGATTATTTTTATAGCTTTCGTAATATCCTTTTCCTTTTGTATAAAAAAGAGCTGAAGTAAGGTTCATACGTTTGTTAAACTCGTGTGCAAAATGCAACTGGTAATAATCCTGCCGGTAATTATCCGTTTGATTATCATAATAACCAATAATATTTCCGTTCTTATCTTCCATTATTCCTGAAGGATTATACCTTCGGTTGGTTTTTAAACTATCCTTTGGTGTGCCATACCATGCCTGGTAGGTTTTTTCCTTGCCGGAAGTAATGATAGCTTTTAATATGCTTTTTTCTCCGAAATAACCTCCCGAAACATAAAACGATTTCAGGTCGGACCAGCCACGGTCAATATAACCATCAGATGATATAGCTGAAAGGCGACCATCAAAAGCCCATTTGCCATTTATTAATCCCGAACCGAACCTGACAGTATTTTTTAAAGTATTGAACGAGCCGGCAGCGCTGTTAATCTCTGCATAAGGATTGGGATTCAGTTTTGTGGTTTGGATATTGATACTGGCGCCAAAAGCTGCAGCACCATTAGTTGAAGTTCCCACACCCCGCTGAATTTGAATATTGTCAACTGATGATGCAATATCAGGCAAATCCACAAAGAAAACACCATGCGATTCGGCATCATTTACAGGAACTCCGTTCATTGTTACGTTGATACGTGTAATATCGGTTCCCCTTATCCTGATTCCTGTATAACCTACACCTGCACCGGCATCGGATGTTGTAACAACCGAGGGTGTGATTTGCAGAATATAAGGCAAATCCTGCCCGAAATTATTACCTGCAATTTGCTCATTATTCATCATGGAATAAGTCGAAGGTGATTTTTCCTGTGCCCTGGTGGCTTGCACAATAATCTCGTCACTCAGGATGGCGCTGTAAGCCAGTTCAAAATCCACAGTTTGGTCAGCCTCTAAATCAATGTTTTTAATAACCGTCTTATAACCAACATACGAAACTTTAATGGCATGTTTGCCTTGTTTAAGATTACTTATCTTGTATATACCATTAAAGTTAGTTGAAGTTGATAAAAACGATTTATCGACTACCACATTAGCACCGGGTAAAGGTTTGCCCGATTCTTTGTCAGTAACCTTTCCTGAAATTGTAAATTGGGAAAAGGCTATAATTGGTTGTAAAATCAAGAGCAACAACCATACTTTAAAATTTAATTTTAATAGTCTCATGGCAATAAAAATTAATTTATAAATGACTTTAGTCATTCAAAAGAGGGAATTGCCATACTTGAATTTGAACTTTCATTTCCCTACGCCGGTATTACCCGGATCAGGTAAAAAGAGTATGTTCTCAGCCCGTAATTTTGGGGCACCCCATTTGAATTGATATTGCAAAATTACTATTTTTTTTGATATGAATCTAAATCAATAAAATCCGGATTAAAAAAATATTTGAGTGTATTGCGGGCAAGATCGAAAATTTTCACTTTTGATTTATCTATGATTTGTGAATCGGAGGTGGCAACAATTCCTGTTTCTGTCTGTTTTAAAATGTAATCTACCGAATCGGAAATTTTTATTTCAAAAGGTATTTTATATAAAGGAGCTATTTTATTTACTGTGTTGGAAACAAGTTCATGTTTTGTAACTTGTTTATCAATAAAGAAAATCAATTTGTATAAATCCAGTGTATTGGCGTATTGAAGGATCATTTCCACTGCTTTTGCCAGCAAACCGGTTCTGAACATTTTTCCGTGAATTTCAGATGCATCACGTAAAAAACCGTCGTTACTGATAAAAACCTGGCTGCCGTTCAAGTAGCTTGTTATCGTTAAAAGCTGGTTCAAAGAATCGATATTCACCTGATTTCCGGCAATTGAGCTTTCTTTAGCCTTTTTTTTGATCCTGCCTGAACTTTTTTTACAGGATGTAATACCCCTGTATAACACTGTCCTTTCGATTCCGCTTAACTTATACCTGTCGCCGACAAGTTTTAATATGCCTTTTTGAGGATAGTTTTTTTCAAGTAAGAAAATATAATCCTTAATGGCTTCCTGGAAATTTTCCGAAAGGTTTTTCACGATATACTATATGCTTTTTATCTCTTTAATTCTCTTTTAAATTTCGGGGTGGGAATAACACTATAATTCATTCAAA
>JAIORT010000535.1 GCA_021107975.1 Bacteroidales bacterium
TTACACGTTGTTGTTTATGCAATTTCCAAATATGTATTGGTGTCAAATATTACACTCATATTCACTTTTGCTTTAAGAGCATTGAATACTTTTACAATTGTCGATAATCTAACGTCTTTTGTATTATTCTCAATTTTTGATATTTGTGCTTTTTGAACACCAACTAATTCGCCAAGCTGTTCTTGGGTCAATTTCTTTTCCTTTCTAGCTTTTTTAATCATGTCACCGAGTATGTCCAGTTTCAGTTCAAATTCAAATTGATTTCTTTCTGGTGTTCCTTTTTTACCGACATAAGTATCTGTCAATTCTTCTAATGTGTATGCTTTCATTTTATTTTTCCTTTTTGTTTCTAAAATATTGTATTCGAATTCTCTCTGCTTTTTCAATTTCTGATTTTGGTGTCTTTTTGGTTTTTTTTATAAATCCGTGAGTGGCAATTACTAAGGTCTCTGTTTTTTCTGTTTTATCCCAAAAAGCCAATAGTCTAATTTGCTTTGTCAAAAACTTAGTTCTAAATTCCCATATGTTTCCCTCCAATTTCTTAAATAATTCCGGATCATTTATTTCTCTTGATTTCCATGCGTTATAAAGTACTTTTTTCCGAGTCTTTGAGTCCAATCTCTCTAAAAATCCTTTAACAAGTTCAAGAAATATAATCCTATATTTAATCATTACAAATTTTTTACAAAGTTACAACTAATTTCCTTAATGGGAAACATAATAATTCTTTTATAAATTGAATTTGCAAATCTAAAGGTAGTGCGGGTTTCCGAAGCAATTCACTTTCATCTTACAACTAAATTTTATTTACTTGCATACTCTTTCAATTTACGTTAAAATCCGCATTACGTATAGGTTTTGTTAGTTTTAGTATGTTTTTATTCCTTAATATAAATAAGCTGTTTTTCAAAATCAATGAAAATTATTTTGTTAGAAAAAAAGTTATGTCCAATAACTCCATCAAAAGGAGGAAACTTGAAATCCATAATCAACAAATCAAATTTGTATGTGTTACTGTTTAAAGAAATGGTTTGTGGGCTGTAAAAATCAAAATTACCTCTTTTAAGTATTTTATTTTTATCGGCAAATTCCGGTTTTAAAAGTGAAAAACTTGCACCGGTATCCCAGAAAAATGAATATTCCTTACCATCAATATTAACTGTGGAAGAAATACCAAACTTATTATAATTAAAGCTTACTTTTTTCCATGTATTTATATCAAATTCCTGAGGTATGCTATCATGAATTAAATATAAGTTTGAATTTTTATAGTCAAATAATACTTTAAAATTACTAAAAAATGATAGCCCGATATATCCTGTTTTATTTTTTTGTTTACCGCATTTTGCCTTGAAATTTGAAAAATGAAAATCTCCTACAATCAGTTCTGGAATAGTAAAATAATTTATTTCAATAGTTTCTCCTTTATAATTCTTTGATGTAGTACTATCAACTAAGATATTATAAGCACATTTACTGACTACTGATGTATCAAGATTTAATGAGGCAAATCCGCCTATATCAACAAGAAGAAACATTTTATTAGTATCAAGTTTTACTTCTATCAATGGTGAATTTTTCTTGATTATCATTGGTATTTTTGTAAACCCTTTACCAGATTTATCTATAAAATCTAATTTGTCTTTTGTTTGACAATAAATCGTTGTTGAATTTATTATTAAACCAATTATACAAATGATAATTATTTTTGTCTTTTTCATTGTCGTAAATATTATTTTATATTAAAACTAACTTCTGCCTATGCACCACAACTCGCAAATATAAGTATTACGTTTATTTCTACTATAAAAAAATTTTCTGTTTTCTTAACTGCTTGATTTATAATTTTAAATCCGGTTCTATTCTTGTTTAACCCGTAGAAAACTAGTTTGCAAAATAAGTCATAATTAATATAATGATTATCAGCATATTTATATCCTGTATTTCTTGCAATTTTCTTTTCAACGGGTTTAACCATTTATAACCGGTTATAATCAGTTATTTATTTTTAACCTGTTAATGTTTTTTAAATCAAAGTATTCAGATACGGAACAGGAATTTGTAAACTATTATTTCAATACGAACTTTTGTACGTAATTAGTATTCCCGCACTGAATTTCAATAATATAAATTCCGTTATTTTTATCAGACAAGTCGAACGACTTTTTGGTTTTTGCTCCAAAACATTCAAAATTTTCTTCGTAAACAATCTGACCGGTAAGATTTGATACCCTCATATCAACATGTCCTGTCAAATTTTTAATCAATATTGAGAAGGATCCATTGGAAGGATTGGGATAGATATTAAAATTATCTGTTGATTCCTTTGGTTTATTTATACTATTTATTGTACCATCTATGCTTACATTATCAATGAAAATATTATTTCCAAACCCGTTGTACGATTCAAACATGATTTGTACATTGGAAGAGCCATCCCATCCTGATAAGTCAATCGAAATACATTCAGGATTGCCTGCGATACCACACCACTCTTCAGGAGTTTGCGGAATAAAATTTGAAGTAATAGGATCAGATGTAGCAAAGTTATTCAGGCTGTCTTCTCCCATTTCAAGTAATCTTGTCCATGAATTTCCGCAATCAGCAGAAATATATACAATTAGCGAATCGGTGTATTGCTGAAATCTTTGTGCATAAGCAAATTGAAATTCCAGCGTAATATTTTTATATTCATAGAAATTAAATAAAGGGCTGATTAGTCTGTCGCGCTCACCAAATCCACTATATTTATTGATATTAATATAAGCAGCCTGGTCTCCGGGTTCATTCCCTCCGATAGTGGTAATTTCCCATGTTTTACTATCATCAGGATTGTCAATTGTCCAGGCTTGACTGGTAAAGAATTTGGACTCAAAATCTTCAACAAATGGTAAAGGCTTGCCACCTGATTTAATTAATCCTGATTTGGACAAAGAAGAGCTTCCGTTATTATTTGTTACAGTTAACGTTAATTCATAGGCAAACGGATAATTAAAACTCACCTGCGGATTTTGTGAAGTTTCGTCAGTTCCATTTACAAAAGTTACGTAATCCGGCGCAAACTCCCATAACCAGGCAACCGGATTATAAATTGATAAGTCTTCAAACGCAACAGTATCTCCAATGCATGGAAGGGTATCGTTAACAATAAAATAAATCTCCGGGAGAATTGTTGTGTTTGCATCAATGTAATCTTCCAAAACGAGCGTGTCGGAACCCAGGTAATTAGTAGCTATAAGTGTAACATCATACAAACCGGAGTTTTCATAAATAATAATCTGAGGGTTTTGCGCGGTTGATGTGGATGGTGTACCTCCTTCAAAAATCCATGACCATTCCGACGGTTCATATCTTGATAAATCAGTAAAATGTACCCCTGTTCCGGTTGGTACGGAGGTAATATTAGAAGTAAAACCAGCTTCGGGAACTGCATCAATATTTATATAAGCCCACCATGTCCCCCAGAGGTCCAGTGAAACAGGCAGATCGGCATACTGTTGTATTGTCCAGAAATCCAGGTCATCAACCGGGTCAACCCACGTGGCAGTATAATCCCCCCAGCGGTTTCTTGAACCGCCGTAAGTTTTATAATATGGTGCCAATCCATCAATATACTGATACCTTTCTCTTAAAGTATTAACAGGATCATCAGCATACCTGAACGAATAACTGCCACTTGCATATTGTTCAGACGAAAAGCTTGCATATCCAATCATAATATCTTCGTTTGAATTTACAGCAATTGTGGCAAATGCATAAAAATTCAATCCTGTTTCATCATCCACTCTTCCCCATTGCAAAATCTCGCCATCCAAAGCAAGCTCCCACCACTGAACAGAACATCTTACGGGATCATCTGCCGGAAGGTAAATATGATGAACACACCATAATTTTCCATTTCTGTAAACCATGTTTTCCATCCTGGCATCAACCGTGTTTATTTTTTCATCCGAACCAAGCTGAGGTGCAAAATCACTGCCCCAGTTATAAGCCCAGTCACCCCAGGGTTCAGGAACTCCGGTAAGCCCAAGATCAATAACTTCAGGATTATTTATAGCACCTGTTACTTTCCAGAGATTCAAATACCCATATCCTCCGGAATTGCCCCCGGCATTATTAACCATATATACATCCTCTTCCTCTGTATCGTATGTAACAGCGGGAATTAACGTAGGTGCATTATAAATCTTAAACCGGGAATACTCCGCAACAGGAACATTATTATAAAGATCAGCTTTGCTAAATACAAACAATGCACTGTAATTTTGGGCTGAACCGAACATATTACCGGAAACGATTATCCATTTTTTATTGAACCCGAAATTCGGGTAATCAAACCAATGCGTATCATCAGGATCTGCATCGAAACTATACACAAACCAGTTACCGGTAGGGTCTGAAGTTTCAGAAACAGCCACCATTAGCCTGGAAGATGACGGATCGGAACTGCTGGGCATGATAAAAATCCACCTGTTTTCAAAAGAATCATACGATATTTTAGGGTCAAACACACTTCCCGACCCCGGCACGGAATGCCAGAAACTTCCCGTACCTACTGTGGATATCGGATTTCCCTCTTTATCCATTATCCTGATTTGTGTATTTAAAGTGATCATAAGATGATCGGGACCTGCGGCTCCGTTCACATCAGGCGGAATGGAATTGCCATTATCATCAAGTCCCAGGAAATCTGCATCGGGTAACGGGGATGGATCTTTTATAGTTGAATAGGGTTTTTCCTGCTGTTTGGGTGCCTGATAGATTATGTCTTTATGTGCGATTGAAATTTCAGGAAATTTTTCTATTTCATTGTGAATTCTTCTGCCCTTTGTGAATTTTGCAGGATAAAGATTATCATGCTCTTCAATATCTTTAAAGCTGACTTTAGCATTGAAAGTGGAAGTGCCTTTATAACTGTGGTATTTCTGAGCGTAACTATTTGATACAGTTATTGAAAATGCAAATAGTATAACAAGCGAGTAATTAATGCTTTTCATTTTATATGGATTTTAATTAAAAATCATTTTCTACAAAGCTATAAAATATATGTAAACTGTTCTGAAAGTTTTGTTAAAAATCTGGCTAAAAAAACAAATGTTCTCTTTAAGCATAAAAAAAATTAAAAAAAATTTGTTTTTTGCACATATGTTCATTATATTTGCAGCCTGAATTTAATATTTAAAATATGCCACGTCCAAAAAACGAAAGAATAGTTCATCAACCTCCACTTTTTTCGGAGTTTAAACCAAGTGGAGTTGCAGGTCGTTTATTAAACAAAACGCTGCTCTCACTTGATGAGTATGAAGCCTTTCGTTTAGCCGACCACATTGGTTTATCACATGCAGAAGCTGCCGGGGAAATGGAAATATCACGCTCGACTTTTACTCGGTTGATTGAACAAGCAAGGAAAAAAATCGCTGAATTAATTATAAATGGCAATTTACTATTAATTAAAGGTGGAAATATACATTTTCGTAAAAATATAATTCGCTGCATGGATTGTGGGTATATGTTCGATATGAATATAGAATCATCATTTATCAAATGTCCTGAATGCCACTCAAAAAATCTTTTAAATCTGGCAGGTGGGTTTGGACATGGTAAATGTTGTACAGATAGGAACTTTAATCAAATTAAAAAAGAAAGGAGGTAAATTATGCCAAGAGGTGACAGAACGGGCCCTTATGGTGATGGCCCGATGACCGGAAGACGCTTAGGGTATTGTGTAGGAAACGATCGTCCGGGATTTGAAACTTTGTCCGGTAACTTTGGCGGTGGATATGGAAGAGGATATGGAAGAGGATTTGGAAGAGGAAGAGGAATGGGTTACAGGTTTGGACAAGGCTACGGACGTTTTTCAGATGAAACTGCCCAGAATGTTTCCAATGAAACACTACTTGAAAATGAGGCAAGAATTCTGAAGGAACAATTAGCGTCTATCGAAAAACAGCTCTCTGAACTTAAAAAAGAGGACTGATAAGGTAAAGCAGGCAATAACTTTGCCTGCTTTATTTTTTGTTAAAAAAATTGAATGTTAAACTTTAAAATAAATAAAAATGAATAATTCAGGAAAATATAAAAATCCCGGAAGTGGCAGAGGTCTCGGCAGTGGGGGAGGACGTGGTCGTAATAAAGGTGGTGCTTTTGGACCAGGTGGCTTTTGCGTTTGCGCAAAATGCGGCGAAAAAATTTCTCACAAACAAGGTGTGAAATGTACTACATTAAAATGTCCGAAATGTGGTACAACAATGATACGAGAAGAATTGTTAAAAAAGAAGTAAAGATATGGACAAGGTAGTTTTGTAGTAATTAAAGCTCAAAAAATAATAGGATTATGAATATCTCTAACAGAGTAAATCATTTAAAAAAATCGGCGATTCACGAAATGACAAGATTATCAAAACAATATGATGATGTTGCATTTTTGTCGTGGGCAAAACCTACAACCGGAACCCCAAAAAATATCAATGATGCAGTTATTAATGCAATAAAAAACGGATTAACCGGAGGATATTCTCAAAGTGAAGGGCTACCCGAATTAAGAGAAGAAATTGTAAAAAAGCTCAAAAGGGATAATAATATTGAGGCAAATACTTCACAAATAATTGTAACTGTTGGAGCAATTGAAGGACTCGCTGCTTCTGTTATGGCAACAATTGACCCGGGTGATGAAGTAATTCTCCCTACGCCAACATATTCAACTCATATTACTCAAGTCAGGCTTGCTTCAGGAATACCTGTTTTAGTACCACTGATTGAAGAAAATAATTTTGCCCTGGATATTGCGGCTATTAAAAAGGCAATTACGTCTAAAACAAAAGCAATAATGTTTTGTAGTCCGAATAATCCAACCGGTACGGTTTTTTCTGAAGAATATCTTCGTAAATTAGCAGAAATTGCTCTTGAAAATAATCTTACTATTATTACTGACGAAGCTTATGAATATTTTGTTTTTGATGATAATAACCATTTTAGCATAGCTTCAATACCTGAGATGAAAAAAAATGTAATAACAAATTATACTTTTACCAAAACTTATGCAATGACCGGTTGGCGTATCGGTTATCTTCATGCTGATGAGGAAATTCTTACACAGGTTAAAAAAGCTCATATTCCATTTTCTATTTGTGCTCCTGTTGCTTCACAATACGCAGCAATTGCCGCTTTAAAAGGAAGCCAGGAATGTATAGAAGAATTCAGGCAGCATTATCTAAAAGCAAGAAATCTTATGTGTGAACGGTTAGATAAATTAGATTCTGTTTTTCAATATAATAAACCGGGTGGGTCATATTTAATGTTTCCAAAAATATTAGGGAAAATAGGAAATGATTCAATTGTTTTCAGTAAAAATTTATTAAAAGAAGCCAAAATTTCTACAACACCCGGCATTGCATTTGGACCAACAGGCGAAAATCATATCCGGCTTTCCTTCTGTGTTCCTGAAGAAATGATAAATAAAGCATTTGATAG
>JAIORT010000933.1 GCA_021107975.1 Bacteroidales bacterium
CAACCACATCATCCATTTCCCGGAAAAATCTTGTATTTAAAGCATTTAAAGCTTCGGGGCGGTTAATAGTTACTAATGCAATTCCTTCTGAGATTTCAATTTTTAAAATATTGTATTCCATAATTATCTTAGTTTTAAATATTGTTATTTATCTCGGTTTCAAATTTACTTTAAAAAAATATAAAACCTAATCTTACAATAAAAAAAATCCCTAAATAATTTCAGGGATTTTTTTCATAACAAAAAAGACTTTTTATCTGGTATAAAAAATTTTTAGGCTATTGAGGGATTAACGTTAATTTTATCACATTTTCAGCAGCAAAAAGAAGTAAAAAAAATACAATAACCAGAAGTAAAAGCACAACGTGCGGGTCAATTTTTACCATCTGGAATTTCTTTTTATTCAGAAAGAGATTTTTTACTGATTTCATTTCAATACTTTACTTCTTATTCAATTTTTCATTCTTAATTATTTATTAGATGACAATATGCTCTGAACGGTTGCGTATAATATTATTTTTTTTATTTGAAATTTTTACTCAATCATAATAAGTTTTTAAAACGCAACCCTTTTTTTTAAATATTCATCTATATAAAGACATTTTTACAATACATAATAACAATTTTTTGTAAATTCGTGGGTTTTACTGTTATTATTAATTTACAGTGAACCCAGTGAACAAGGTCGAACTTGACGACATATTAAAGGGATGCATTGCCCAAAAAAGAAAAGACCAGGAAAGGCTGTTTAATCTTTATTCGGAAGAAATGTTTGGGGTTTGCCTGTATTATTCAAAAGATTATACTGAGGCTGAAGATACCCTACATGAAGGTTTTATGAAGGTCTTTCAAAAAATCGGGCAATATAAGCATAAAGGTTCTTTACCAGGGTGGATAAGGCGGGTTATGATTAACACGGCGCTGGAAAAATTCAGAAAACAGCATCAGTTATATGCACTGGGAGATGATTTTGAAAACTATGATGACATCAATAGTGATAATGTTATTAGTGATCTTTCGGCGCAAGACTTAATTAAACTTGTCAGGGAATTATCGCCCCAATACAGAATAGTATTTAATCTTTACGCAATTGAAGGATACTCACATAAAGAAATTGGGCAAATGCTGGGAATATCGGATGGAACATCAAAATCGAACCTGGCAAGAGCAAGATATATACTTCAGAATAAGGTTAAAAAGTATTTTTATACTTCTTCCTCAATAAAAGATGCAAAGTGATAAGAGATAAAAAAAATATTGATAAACTTTTCGAGGAAGGTCTTAAGGGGTTCAGGGGAAAACCGCCTAACCATTCCTGGGATCGGTTAAATAACGATCTTAATAAGGAAAAATTCAGAAAAACACTGGTGCATATCAGGTGGATGGCTGCTTCATTGCTAATTTTAATGGCTTTCGGTGCGGGTTATTTTTATGCAAAGTATAAAATAAACAATCAACCGGAAATGGTTAAGGATGAAATAATATCACAACCTTATGATCAAATTGAATCTCCCTCGCAGGAAACTGAGAAATTTGTTTTAACTGACAACGACAATTCCGATATAGAGGTTCAAACTCCACAAGATATTATAGAAACCTCATCCGGATCAGAAAAAACAGATAATATCGTTCAAAGAAAAAATCATACTGATAAAAAACAGGTGATTGATTCGAAAGAAAAAGCTGAAAATTTATTTACAGAAATTCCTTCGCAGGAGACACATACAACAAAATCAGAAGATAGCGGAATGGAAGTAGCCGAAGATGTTAGTATATCAATAAATGAAGAAGTTCAGGAAGCGAAGAAGCTAACAATAGATATTCCGACTAAAAATGAAGAAATAGCAAACCTTGAAATAAACCCGATCAGTCCTATTTATGATGACAATTTCAATCTGAAACCAAAAAAGAAGCAGAGATGGTCGGTCGGAGCGCAATTTGCACCGGTTTTGTCGTATCGCGATATAGGTACCTCATATAGTAACGGGCAAGGTTCGGGCAGTAATAATACTGAATCTGATTTTAATAATGATGAAGAAGCATTGCTTGCTTTTACCGGGGGTGTTGATGTAAATTATAATTTTCGCGAAAGGTGGAGTATTCAGTCAGGATTATATTTTTCACGGATTGGGCAGGTTAATAATAATGCACTGAACTTTACGCAGGAAAATAATCAATATTTGTTGTATTCAATAAATACATCAACCGGTGACATAAGTATTATATTTGAAAAGGTTCCTGATGATATTAGGAAATTTGAAGCACCAAAAGACACGATTGAATTAATTGACGCCAAGAATATCAAAGTAGTACAGAATTTTGATTTGTTTGAAATCCCCTTCCTGATTAAGTATAAAATCCTGAATAAAAAACTGGCGATTAATATTTCCGGAGGTTTAAGTCCTGCCTATTTATTAAAGAATAATACAATTCTTGAAGTTGAAAGTCAAAAATATGATGTTGGGAGTTCATCCAATTTGAATACGATGATTTTTAATACCACGTTTGCCTTAGGAATTGAATATGCTTTATTTAAGAAACTCGCAATAAATTTTGAACCGACTTTTAAATATTCATTGAACCCAATAAATAAAGATAGTCAGTATAATTACCACCCTTATTATTTAGCCTTGTACACCGGAATCAGGTATAGTTTTTAGAATTGTATTTTTGCAATAGATTTTAATTAACAATCATTTCTTATCTACGTCTGCGCATTGGCATTCTTCCAGTACCGCGACTCCCTCCATATCTGCTTTTACCTGATACTTTACTGCTGACAATATGATATGTTACACCTATATTTACTATAGTATAATAATCGTAGTTTTCATTCTTACTTACATCATCAAGTTTATCATTTCTAGCCTGGCGTAATGCCATACCTGCCGTTATATCGAATTGATCAGCAACTTTGTAATAAATATCAACCCCACCGAAATAAACAAATTCAGGCACACCGGTATTCTGAACTTCAGGGTTGCTTGTATTATTTTCATATTTAGTAGTCTTAAATATAAATTGTCCAATTCCTGCAAATCCTACAATTCCAAATTTGGATATATTATCAGGAGAAAACAAATTTATGAAATCTACTCTTGCATGTAAATTGTATTCAATAATATTTGCTTTAAACGAAACATTGGCGTTATTCTCTCCCTTCAGGGTACCATATAATAATTGCCCTGAAATGCCAAACTTATTATTAATATGTTTTGTTAAAACAACTCCAAATGCAGGACCGCTTTCTTTAGAAAATTTTTCAGCATAGTCCTTATCATAAATACTTAAGTCACCGAAAAAGGAAGATAATCCGGCACTTGCGTTTATTGTCCATAAATCCCAGAAACCGGGTTTACGTCTTCCGCCCCAGTGTTGTGCGGATAACGTTTGCGGTAAAACAAATCCTGTTATAATTACCGTTAACAATAATATTTTAATTCTCTTTTTCACAATTACTTAATTTTATAGTTATTTTCTGATATATTATTTATTTGTTAATGTCCTGTTATAATTTAAACTTTCATCATAATAAAAGGTTTCAAACCTAATTGCCCTTTGAAATTATTATTATTTTATTTATTATCTTCTTTTTATAAAAGGAAACTTTGCACCCATCCTTTTAAGTTTTCTTTTTGTTTTGCGTACATTATTAATTTTATATGTTATTCCAATAGACATATATGAATAATAATCCTTGTCTTTCTTGTTAACAGTTCCGTCAATTTTGTCATTACTAGCTATTCTCCCAGCTATTTCTGCATTTACATCAAATGAATAACTAATTTTATAATATGCTCCTCCACCAAAAAGAATCAAGAACTCGGGCACATTTGTATCAACTATTTTGTCTTCGGTTAATGGATCATTATATACTAATCTCGAGTTGAATTTATATTGTCCCATGCCTAACTTCCCATATAAAAAAAAGTTAGCGTCGTTTTCAGGCAATAAAAGATTTACAATATTTAAAGTAGCATTAATTGTATATTCTATAATGTTGGCTTCAAAATGCGTCTTGGAGTTTTCACCTCTTAATTGGCCAAATAAAAGCTGCCCGCTTAACCCAATTACTGGTGTCATTTGTCTTGATAACATAAATCCGTATCCAAATGAACCTTCCTTCGTTATTTTCTCACTTATCTCATTATCGTATAAGCTGACATCGCCAAAAAATGAAGTTTGTCCTAAATTTAAACTAACCGACCAGTTTTTTAACAGATTTTCCATTATCGGGTGTGGTCTGTTATATTGTCCAAAAGCACTTACTTGTAAACAAATTATCAGTATCAAGAGAAATATTGTATTCCAGCTTATTATTAAATTGATTGTATGTCGCTTGTCTCTTAATTCCATTTTTAGACTATTTTGTATAAATAAGCCATTTATCTCAATTATGGAAACTCAGTAATTCAATGTTTGTACCAAAGATTATAAGAGATTAAATATCAGGCTTATAACGAATGGTTTTTAAAACATAAACGAATTGGTAAATATTTATTAACAACGGATTGTTAATAACGGATTGAAATACAATAAGATGTAAAAATAGTCAAATCACCATAATCAGATAGTTTTCTCCGCTTTCGTAGGAAAACAAGATATATGTAAAGCGCATAGATGTATTAATTTTTATTTTTTCGAATAAAATATTTCAATACATCAAATTACAACCCCTGATATCGCTGTAATCAAATCTCCCCAATACTTCGAACGAGCCATTGTCGAAGGTTCTGCCTAAGTCTTGTGTGGCAATAAATGAGCATGAATAAATATTGGCAAAATCAATTATGTTTAACCCGCCGGTTTTGTTTTCAGTCAATATTGTTTTCGGGTCATTGGTGTCACGGATTAAAACTTTCATCCAGGGCGGCGTCCTGAAAATACAATTCCCCTTTGAATAAGCCTGTGATAACAACTCCGTCATCCCATATTCCGAATGGATTTTTTTAACATGGAATTTCTTACACAAAAAACCATGTAACTCTTCCCTGACCATTTCTTTTTTCCTCCCTTTCATGCCTCCGGTTTCCATTACAATTACATTAGGTATCTCTAATTCATAGTTTTCGGCAAGGTCGAGCAAAGCAAATGAAACCCCCAATAAAATTATTTTTTGATTTTTGAATTCTATAAGCCTTTTAACAAGGTCATCATAATTGTCTTTATAAAATCCACTGTTCTTATGATTGCTGAGCCTGATGAGCTTATCAGCCATATAAACAAGCGAAGAGCTTTCTCTTTCAAGGTATGATGGAAGTAATGCCAGAATGCAATATTGGTTAGGTTTGCCATAAAAAAGCTCAAAACATTTTACAAAACTTTTATCATAAAGAGAAAGGTTTGAAATATAATGTCTGCTTGATACGCTTCCTGTTGTCCCGCTGCTTAAAAATACTTTCTCTGTATTTTGACTTTCGCACAAAACGCGATGGGTTTTAAAAAATTCAATGGGCAAAAACGGGATTTTCTCATAATTATCAATCTTTGAAATATCTCTTTGCTGGAAATCAACAAACTTTTTATAAATAGGATTATGAATATATTGATATTGAAATATTTCAAGAGCAATATCGTTAAATTCAATATCTGAACTGATGTTGAAAATCCGGTTATTTAATTCATTTAATTTCATTAAGAAAAAATAATGGGTGTAAAGTTATAACGATTTGTAAATTAATTCCGGAAAAGTATGTAATTTTACAACCAAAGATTATGAAGCAACTCTTAATAAAATATTGGTTTATATTACTTATCATAGCAGGAGTATTTTATTCTTGTAAAAAAATGGAAGAATACCCGGTTATTCCGGCAATCGAGTATGAAAATTTTATTAAACTTTATAACTCCGACCGCGGTGTCTTTAAAATATCTTTTACCGATGGCGATGGTGATATAGGTCTTACACAAAACGATACGCTGCCTCCTTATGAATACAATTTATTTATTACCTATTATGAAATTCATTATGGTGATACGGTTGAAGTAATTTTAACTAAATATAACCATGAAACGGGACAATACGATACACTTACTTTCAACGGAAGGATACCGATGTTAACACCTGAAGGCTCTAATAAATCAATAAAAGGCGAGATAGAAGACACTTTGTTCATTTATAATTACTCTTCCGATTTCGATACTATTATGTTTGATGCTTACATTGTTGACAGAGCTTTGAACAAAAGCAATATTATTCAAACACCACTTATTATCAGAAAGTGATCTTAGGTGATAAAAATTTTGCTAATATTAAAAGAATATAAGAAGCTGTCCGAAAAAATTGACAAAATTAATTTTTAAGACTTTAAGCAGACAACCACTATGAATATAATCTTGTCTTAATCAAATATGTTAGTTTTTTATCAGTATTTTTATTATAACTTTTCTAAATTTATTATCTAATTAAAAAATTTAAATTATGAAAAAATTTATTTTTGCTTTAGCTACGTTTGTAGCAATCAGTTTAAACACCATTGGACAGAGTGGATGGACAATGGTAGATTCCGGACTTCCGGTTGGAAAAGGAGTCGGTCAGATATCGGTTGGTATGAATGACAACACCGCGCTATGGGGGCTGGCAATTAACAATGACGGTTCTGTCTATGATGCTTTTACACGTTCAACAGATGGCGGAGATACATGGGAAGCCGGTACTTTTAATGCAGGTAACGGACTGTCTCAGATTTTTGCTTTTGATGCTGATATTTGCTGGGCTGTTTTCAATACCGGTGCTAACCAGGGATTATACAAAACCGAAGATGGCGGAGTAACATGGGTAAAAAAAGGTGATGCTTACGGTAGTGGTTCTTTTGCAAATGTTATTCATTTCTTTGATGATATGAATGGATTTGCACAAGGTGATCCATTGGGTGGATATTATGAATTATATACAACCACCGACGGTGGAGAAAACTGGACACGTGTTGAAGAAGTTGATATTCCTGCTCCCACCTCCGGTGAGTTTGGAATAACAGGTAATTACTGTGCTGTTGGTGATAATATCTGGTGGGGAACCAACCAGGGTAGAATTTTCAGATCAAACGACAAAGGTTATACCTGGGAAGTTTCAATGACTGTTTTTGGTGCAACTGAAACTGTTAGTTCATTGATGTTTGATGAATTAAATGGTTTTGCTTTCAGGTCATATCTTAATATGGGCATTGAATCTGTATTGAACGAAACCAATGACGGCGGTGAAACCTGGACAGAATTTAACACTGTTGGACCCAGCTATGCAAGGTATTTTTACATTGTCCCCGGAACAACTAATACTGTAATAGGATCTGCTATGGATGAAACAGCCGGTATGGGAATTTCAATTAGTGAAGATGGCGGACATAACTGGACTGAAATATCTGCTGGTTATGCATTCCAGGCTTCTGCATGGCTCGATATTGAAACCGGCTGGTGTGGAACTTTTACAACAGCAAAAAGTTCGGGCGGTATGTATATTTATGGAGAA
>JAIORT010000391.1 GCA_021107975.1 Bacteroidales bacterium
CAAGAGGTGTATTACCCGGTTTTGGTAATGCAGCAGGTAAATACTTCCTGGAGCAGTCGAACTGGCCCTATAACACAGGTAATAAAGAGGTAACTTATAACTTGTTCCATCATCATGGCGATGCGTTTATGACCGTGTATTCGGAAATCCCACAGAACCTTACTGTGAATCATAGTCCGAGCCTTTATGCAGGTTATACTTCATTTGATGTTTTAGCCGATGAGGGTTCATTAATTGCTCTGACAGTTAATGGAGAGATAATAGGAACGGCTGAAGGAACGGGAGCAACGGTTTCAATTACAATTCCTGCCCAGGTACCTCCAAACCAAATGGTGGTTACAATAACCAAACAGAATTACTATCGTTACGAAGCATTCGTTGAAATAATCCCTCTATCCGGACCTTTTATAGTTCAAGAGTCTTATGAGATCAACGATGAAGCCGGTAATAACAACGGTTTAATGGATACCGGCGAGTCTGTTTTAATTTCTCTTACCGTTGAAAATGTAGGTTCTGAACAAGCCGATAATGTTACAGTCAGTATTGCAACAACTGATTCTTATATAACGATTACCGATGATACCGAAAATTATGGAAACATAGCTTCGGGAGCCACAGCTACCGTTACTGATGGTTTTGCATGGGATGTTCATGATGATATTCCTGATATGCACCTTGTTACTGTTGAAGTTAATGCTACTGACGGTGATGAGACATGGACTACATACTTTGATGTTGAAGGACATGCACCAATACTGGAAATAGGAAATATGACAATTGACGATGCATCAGGAAACGGAGATGGCAGACTTGATCCGGGTGAAACTGCGGATATCATAATTGAAACTTATAATAATGGTTCCTGCGATGCTTTAGGAGCAATAGGTGCATTGAATACCATAAGCAGTTATATTACCCTGAACAATACAACTCACGACTTTAATGTTATAGGTTACGGTTTGATGGAAGAGGCTGTATTTAATGTTACAGTTGATGATAATACCCCTATTGGCTCATCTGCAAATTTACATTATTTTGTTGAATCCGGTTCATACAACGCACAGAAAGACTTTACCACTTCAATCGGACTCCTGATTGAAGACTGGGAGACAGGAGATATGTCGCAATATGAATGGCAGACAGGCGGTGATGCAAGCTGGTTCGTTTCACAGCAAAATCCTTATGAAGGAATTTATTGCGCTCAGTCGGGCGATATTGATAATAACCAAAGTTCATGGCTCTCCTTAGAATATGAAGTACTGTATGACGACAGTATCTCATTCTGGTTTAAAGTTTCATCCGAAAGCGATGAGGATTTTCTGCAATTTTATATTGATAGTACAATGCAAGAACAGTGGTCGGGAGAAGTTGGCTGGCAAAAAGTTGCTTATGCTATCAGTGAAGGAACCCATATATTTGAATGGGTATATGATAAGAATTGGAATACATCAATTGGTTCCGATTGCACCTGGATTGACTTTATCATATTACCTCCACCACCAATGACAACTGCTTATGCCGGTCAGGATGATGAAATTTGTGAAGGCGATGATTACCAGTGCCAGGGAATTGCATCATTTTATAATGCGATTCACTGGACAGGTTCAGGATCAGGAACATTTGATAACAGTTTAATCCTGACACCTGTTTATACTCCAAGTGCAGATGATATAACAAATGGTTCGGTAATTCTTACAGTAACCGCTTATTCAATTGGTAATAACGTTAGCGATGACATGCTGCTGACAATTAATACCGCACCGGTTGCTAATGCAGGAGCCGATGCAAATGTATGTGAAAATGATACTTATTTCATAGCTGATGCCTCTGCAGAAAACTATGTTTCTGTTAAATGGGTTACTGCAGGTGACGGAACATTCGATGATAACTATATCATTAATCCGGTTTACACTCCCGGTTCAATGGATATCCTGAATGGAACGGTTACTCTTACATTTTCTGTTACAGGTAATGAGCCTTGTGGGGATACAGATGATGATATGGTTCTTACTTTTGAACCTGCTCCTGAGGCATCTGCCGGCAATGACGGCGTGATTTGTTCTGATGATACATATTATCTTGAAAATGCTACTGCACAGAACTATGCTTCAATTTTGTGGACATCTTCGGGTAACGGTACTTTTGATGATGCAACAAACCTGAATCCGACTTATACTCCGGGTGAAAATGATATTAGTGCAGGATCAGCAACGCTTACAATAACAGCAGCAGGCAACGGAACATGTGATGATGCTGTATCTGACTTAATTTTAACTATTGAAGCGGCACCTGTTGCTTATGCCGGTGAGGATAATCAAATTAATAATGACGAAACCTATACCATTGAAGACGCAACGGCTGAGAATTATTTTTCTGTTCTTTGGGAAGCCTCCGGCGATGGAACATTTAATGATGATTCAAGTGTGAATCCGACTTACACTCCGGGATTGAATGATATTGAAGCAGAAGAAGTAATACTTACGATAACTGTTAACGGTAATGATCCTTGTGGTACAGCTTCCGACGATATGTTGCTTAATATTCATACCATTGGTGTGATTGAAAATGCTGCAAATTTTAATATTTCAATCTTCCCCAATCCAAACACAGGAAGCTTTACAGTTGAATTGAGCAGTGAAAATAATGAACTTGTCAATATAAGTATTTTCAATTCATTAAGTAAAGTGATTTACGAACAAAAAAACATCAGGATAAACGGAACATTATCCGAAACAATTAATATAAATGTTGAGCAGGGTATTTATTACATGAAAATTACAGGTAATAATATATTGATCAATAAAAAAGTTATAATTCGGAAATAAACATTAATGAGATAATAAAACTCTGCATTAATACTGCGGGGTTTATTGATAATTAATATAATATAAACTTTTTAAAAACAAATTCTAATTATTATGAGAACTTTAAAAAAATCATTAAAAATTGCGATGTTGCTTTTCGCATGGACAATTTTCATTGCAGGTAATACTTATGCAGATGAAATTAAATACACTGATAGCTGGGAAAAGCAAGGCTATACTTTAACAAATCAGAAATCTTCGGAAGTTGAGATCACTTACTCCATTAACTCATTTACGTTAACAAGCAGCCAGATCAACGGTGAAACAATGGATGTGATTGAATTACCAGGGCATTTTTTGCCAAATGATGAAGGAGCGCCAAACCTGCCGGGCATGGGTCGTTTTATAGCAATACCACAGGGAGCTGTTGCAAGTATTCAGGTAACTGCTTCCAGAACGGAAACATTTTCAGGTGTTGATATGTCGCCTGCGCCAAGAATTCCATGGGACACCGAAGACGGACCGCTGGAATATAAAAAAGACCAGAATATCTATTCAAAAAATGAATTCTACCCGTCAGAGCCTGTTAAACTTTCAGAGGTTACAAATATCAGGGGGGTTGATGTTGTTGTTGTGGGGATCACCCCTTTCCAATACAACCCGGTTACAAAAGAATTAATTGTTTACAGGGATTTAAAAGTAAAAGTAAATTTTACTGAAGGAAACGGACACTTTGGCGAAAACAGGCTGAGGAGCCGCTGGTGGGACCCGCTTATGGCAGATATGCTGCTGAACCATGAATCCCTGCCGAAAATGGATTACAACAAATCATTCCAGGGACAAAGCAAAGATACAGGTTGCGAATACCTTATCATTTCTCCAAATGGCGCAGAATTTCAGCAATGGGCTGATTCAATAAAAAAGTTCAGGACATTGCAGGGCATCCTGACAGAAGTCTATACATTAGATGAAGTAGGAGGAAACAATACCGGTACAATTGAAAGTTTTATTAACAATGCTTACAACAACTGGGATATAGCTCCGGCTGCCTGCCTGCTGTTAGGCGATTACGGTACAAATGCGGCTAAAAATATTATCTCCCCAAACTATTCTGCCGGCAATTGTGTTTCCGACAATATTTATGCTGATGTTAGCGGAAACCACATGCCTGATATCGTTTTTGCACGTATTACAGCTAACAATGAAAGTCAGCTCGAAACTATGGTTACAAAATTTCTCGACTATGAAAGAACTCCTCCAACCAACCCTGATTTCTATGATCATCCGATTACAGCTTTGGGATGGCAAACCACAAGATGGTTCCAGATATGTACCGAAGTGGTTGGTGGTTTCTGGAGAGAAGTACAGGGTAAAGACCCGGAACGTATCAATGCTATTTACAGCGGCTCTCAAAGTGTGTGGTCAACGGCTCAGAATACAAGCACCATACTTAATTATTTTGGACCGAATGGTCTGGCTTATATCCCGGCATCACCATCAACATTAGGAGGCTGGTCAGGTGGCAATGCCACAATGGTAAATAATGCTATTAACAGCGGCGCCTTTATGCTCCAGCATCGCGACCATGGTTGGGAATTTGGTTGGGGTGAGCCTTATTACCAGAACAGTAATGTAAATTCTCTGACAAATAGTGATTTGGTCTTTGTTTGGTCAATAAATTGTTTAACCGGAAAATTCAATATCGGAAGCGAATGTTTAGCCGAGAAATTCCACAGGCATACATCAGGAGGCAATAATGCAGGAGCACTGGGTATCGTGGCTGCTTCCGAAACGTCTTACTCTTTCGTAAACGACACGTATGTGTGGGGAGCTTATGATAATATGTGGCCCGATTTTATGCCAGGCTACGGAACCACTCCCGACTCAAGAGGCATTTTGCCTGCATTTGGAAATTCAGCAGGTAAATACTTCCTCAAGCAGTCGTCATGGCCATATAATACTGGCAATAAACAGGTAACATATTATCTTTTCCATCATCATGGAGATGCTTTCCTTACTGTTTATTCTGAGGTTCCTCAAAATTTAACTGTTACTCATGAGCCTGTATTGTTTGCAGGATTAACTTCCTTTGATATAACTGCTGATGCAGGTTCATTAATAGCTTTAACCGTTAATGAAGAAATAATCGGAACAGCGGAAGGAACAGGCTCACAGATTTCAATAACTATCCCGCCTCAACAACCTCTTGACATGATACTGGTTACGGTTACAAAACAAAATTATTATCGTTATGAATCGTATGTAGAAGTAATTCCACCCACAGGTCCTTATTTAATTCAGCAGTCGTTTGAAATTGACGATGAAGGAACTCTGAATAACGGATTGATGGACCCGGGTGAATCTATTACATGCTCGGTAACTTTTGAAAACATTGGCATTCAGCAAGCAGAAAATCTTGCTGTTACATTTGTTACTACCGATCCTTATATTACGTTGACTGATGATACTGAAGACAACTTAACAATACCCGCCGGATCAACATTAACTATCGAAAACGGATTTGCCTGGGATGTTCATGATAACATTCCAGACTTACATCTGGTTACTTTTGATGTTATTGCTACCGATGGAAATGATACCTGGACATCTGTCATTAGTATCGAAGCTCATGCACCGGTGCTCGCTATCGGAAGCTTTACTATTGATGATGCAACAGGAAACGGAAACGGCAAGCTTGACCCGGGCGAAACTGCCGACATTATGATTGAAACATACAATAATGGTTCTTCTCATGCAATCCAGCCTATTGGAACATTATTTTCGACAAGTGAATATATAGTTATGAATAATTCTACATACGATTTCAACGTAATTTCCTCCGGAACAATGGAACAAGCTGTATTTAACGTTTCGGTTGATAATAGTGCTCCAAACGGAACTTTCTTTTTATTAAATTATAATGTTATATCAGGTGGTTATGAAGTTGATACCATTATTCCTCAAACAATCGGATTTGTTTCGGAAGACTGGGAAACAGGTACGATGACTCAATTTGACTGGGAAACAGGAGGTAATGCCGATTGGTTTATTTCTCAGCAAGATCCTTATGAGGGAATCTATTGCTTACAATCGGGTGATATTAACGACAACCAGTCAACCTGGTTATTGCTGAATTACGATGTGGCAAATGATGATGTAATTTCGTTTCATTATAAAGTGTCGTCTCAGAATAATTACGATAAGCTAAAGTTTTACATTGATAACCAGGTACAGGATACCTGGTCGGGTACTATTGACTGGACAAACACATCATATCCGCTTACGGCAGGATCACACACATTTAAATGGACATATAGTAAAAATTCCAGTACGTCCACAGGCAGTGATTGCGCATGGATTGACAACATTCAATTACCCACCGCAGCATCAACTACCGCTTTTGCAGGATTTGATGCTATTATTTGTGAACCTGACGATTTTCAATGTGAAGGTCTTGTGTACTTTGCTGATAATTATGAATGGACTACCTCGGGTACCGGAACATTTGATGATAATGCAATCCTGACACCTGTTTATACACCGGGCGCTGATGATATTGCAAACGGTTCCGTAGTACTGACATTAACAGCCTTTGGCTCTGAACAAACAGTTAGCGATGATATGACACTTACTATTAATCAGTCAGCCATAGCTTATGCCGGTGAAGATGCAATTGTTTGCAGTAACAGTACTTATGAAATTTCTGATGCCACTGCAGAAAATTATGCTTCCGTTGAATGGACAACTTCGGGTGATGGTACGTTTGATGATATAAGTTTAATAAACCCTGTTTATACGCCCGGCTCAACGGATATTAATAATGGTTCGGTTACTCTTACATTTTCAGTTACAGCTTTTGAACCTTGTAATGATGCTATTGACGAACTTATGCTCACATTCGAACTTGCTCCTATTGCTTATGCCGGTGAAGATAATCAGATTAATAATAACGAAACCTATACCATTGAAGACGCAACGGCTGAGAATTATTCATCTGTTCTTTGGGAAACTTCAGGCGATGGAACATTTGATGATGCTTCAAGCGTGAATCCGACTTACACTCCGGGACCGAATGATATAGAAGAAGAAGGGGCAACACTTACGATGATTGCCAACGGTAATGATCCTTGTGGTGCGGTTTCCGACGATATGCTGCTTGCTATTCATACTGTTGGTGTGATTGAAAATGCTGCAAATCTTAATATTTCTATCTTCCCCAATCCAAACACAGGAAGCTTTATAGTTGAATTGAACAGTGAAAATAATGAACTTGTCAATATTAGTATTTTCAATTCATTAAGCAAAGTTGTTTACGAACAAAAGAACATCAGGATAAACGGAACATGCTCCGAAACAATTGACCTTGATGTTGAACACGGTGTTTATTACATGAAGATTGAAGGGAAAGATGTCTTGATCAATCGGAAAGTTATTATTCAGAAATAAAAGATTCTAATAATTTTGACTATACGAAAATCAGCAAGTAAATTGCGATCAAATTGTTTAGTCATTTTATAGTGTTATATTATTAAATGGTTATATGGCTAAATGGTTTTGAATTAGCCATATAACCATTATGTTTGAATAATTATCCCGAGTACTCGAGATGCAATTTAATTTTACAAAAATCATTTATTTTACGGCTCTTATGAATTAATAT
>JAIORT010000594.1 GCA_021107975.1 Bacteroidales bacterium
AGTACTAAAATTACCGCTTGTATTTATAGGTTCTGCAATATAATGCCATTTACCGTGGGTAAGAAAACGCTCTACTGTAACATCCCCAGTTGCTGTTCCGTTAACAATTAATGAGCCGGTGCCTGTTGCATTGGATTTTACAGTACAAGTTCCGGATGTCCAGATATCCAATTTGTTGCCGATTGTAAGCTGCCCACCGGGATCAACATCAAGGGTTGATAAAAATAAAATATAAAGATTTTTGGTAATAGTTAAAAAAGAACCGTTATTTATATCCGAATGTCCGATAACAAAAGCAGAGCCATGAATAGTATGTGATCCGGTACAATTAAATGTCAATGTTGCATCATTCCCAACTATTAGATTGTTACAAGCAGCAGCGCTACTTATTGTTGGTTGGCTTCCGCCTGAATAGTTTGGTATTCCTACATTATCTATAGAAGTGGGAACGCCGTCGCTCCAGTTAGATGCTGCTGCCCACGATGTGCCTTCGCTGCCAATCCAGGTCGTAAATGCTTCACAATCTACCCAGTCAGCATTAGCTTCCATATTGGTTAGAGTACCGTGATTTTCATTCGAGGTAATATCATAAAGTGTGGTTTGCCCTGATGTGTTCTTATGATCAAAACGATAATAAGCAATCAGTCCGCTTTCACCTCCGTCAAGTGTACGGCACATATTATCGCGGATTTCCGTTGCTGTGCGAACGTCACTCCATAAACGAACTTCATCTATTTTCCCATCAAATTCCTCTTGTCCTTCCAATCTGCCAATATCCAGATCAGATGTGTTAATACTTGTTCCCGTGGTTACAGCAATGTGTTGCCATTTACCGGACACAATAGTAGAACTTACAATACCATCAACATAAATAGTTGGTGAAGTAAAACCTGTAGCTGAGATAGTTCCTGAACCGGATGAAATATAAGCAGACCCGTTTAAGTCAATAAAATATTCAGTTGTGGTAGTGGGATATACCCAGAATTCAACACTTTGCACGGTTGTTGGTCCTGTTCCAATATCAATATATTCGTCAACCCCGTCGAATGACAGGCAATTCCCCGGACCTGAAAAAGCGCCGGAAGGCTTTCCACTGTTAGCAAAAGTAAAATCCGTTCCGGTGAGTGTACCGTCATACGCGGCAGTGCCTTCAGCATTATCTGCTGTTGTACCTGTGGTTTCGTTTAATTTGTAATAGGCAACCAAACCTGTTTCTGTTCCGGCAAGTTCTTTATACATATTGGCGCGGATTTCCGTTGCTATGCGAACATCGCTCCATAAACGAACTTCGTCTATTTTACCATCAAATTCTTCCTGTCCTTCCAATCTGCCGATATCCAGATCTGATGCGCTAATATTTGTTCCTGTAGTTACAGCAATGTGTTGCCATTTCCCGGACACAATAGTAGAGCTTTCAATACCATCAACATAAATAGTTGGTGAAGTAAAACCTGTAGCTGAGATAGTTCCTGAACCGGATGAAATATAAGCAGACCCGTTTAAGTCAATAAAATATTCAGTTGTGGTAGTGGGATATACCCAGAATTCAACACTTTGCACTGTTGTTGGTCCTGTTCCAATGTCAATATATTCGTTAACCCCGTCAAATGACAGGCAATTCATCGGTCTGGTAAAAGCGCCGGATTGCCCACCACTGTTAGCAAAATTAAAATCCGTTCCGGTAAGTGTACCGTCGTACGCGGCAGTGCCTTCAGCATTATCTGCTGTTGTCCCTGTAGTTTCATTGAATTTATAATATGCAATAAGGTTTGCTTCACCTGTTGGATTGGTAAGTTCGCGATACATATTGGCACGTATTTCAGTTACTGTGCGAGCATCATTCCATATTCTGACTTCGTCGAGGGTGCCATCGAGATAAGCATCCGATCCACCGGACTGTTTTCCTATATTAACATTTGTTGTATTTGTTTTCAGAGTTCCTGAAAAGCTTGATGGATATGCATCATCGAGTATGCCATCAACATAAACGTGCATAACGGTTCCATCCCATGTACCGGCAAGGTGATGCCAATTATTATCATCAATATTGGTTGTTCCTTCGCAATAATGCGCACTGCCTCCATTATCATGAAGAACTAATTGAAGAATATGGGTTTCCAGTTTTACTGTAAGTTCATAAGGACCCTGCCATGCTTTACTTACAATTCTTGGATAAGTAGTGGAACCACCGGATATTTTTGCCCATGCTTCAATAGTAATAGCAGTAGTTATATTAAAATTTGTTCCATTTCCGCAATTAACATAATCATCTGTTCCGTCAAAATCCAGGCAATTGTTTTGTGCAATCAGGATTGTAAAAATCCCGAAATTTAAAATTAATAAAAATAAAACTTTGGCTGTTTTTTTCATGATGTTATCGTTTCAGGTTTCAAATTATATATTTCACTAAAAGCTGTAAAAGCAATTTATATACAAAAAAAAATCAGGTCCGCTGTCCGACGAACCTGATTTTTCACTACCTGCCAAACTAATATCTCATAAAAACATCTGATAGGCAGGCACAATCGGATTCCGCAAAAAGATTTACCTAAAAAATAAGAATCCAATACATTGTTCTATCTATGTTTATTCACGATACAAATGTAAACACATGAAATGGGAAAAAAATCAGGGAAAATACCCAATTTTTATGCGTAAAAATACGTAATTTTACTGCGGAATATTACGTATTTTTTTAGATAAAGCGCTCGGACAGAAAAAGATACATTCCTGATAGTGAAAATTTGACTTTTTCTTATTTTCTTCCTTTGCTCCTCCGGATTTCAAAATATGGATTACAAATCCTGTCATATCAACTTTCGGATTAGCTATCCCTGATTCCTGCACATAAATCCGAAAGAGCGGGGTACCTTAACCTAAAACTTTTCTGCGTGCATCATAAATTTTCCTGGCGACATAGCCCATTCCAAGAGCCAGCAAAATGATCAGACCTTTACCTATTAAAGACCCGCTGCCGGGTGGGGAGTTACCTCTGTTTCCATTGTAAGAACCCAGATAATATTACTCATAAATAATTCTATGTATCATGTTATTTGGAAACGGGCGGTATTCCTAACTGCTTACATACTTTATTACACAATAATTCTGACAACTCATTATGCCTGCCAACAGATGTTTGCTCCCTATTTTTTGGATTTTGATAAATGGAATGATTTGCACCTTCTCGCAATAAAAAACAATTCTGTTTAATAAGATGCTTTATCAATTTTTGTCGCTTCATCAAACAAGTAATAAATTTTCACGAATTACATTTTTATCAACATATTCCTTTTCCGTATTTTCTTTGTTTGTTTCTAAAAGCAGCATAAAAGCATCAATCAAATTCGTTTTCAGTTCATCTATTGTTTTGCCCTGTGATATTGCAGCGGGAAATTCCTCAATTTGCCCGACATACCAACCATCTTCTGATTTTTCGATTATTGCTGTAAGTTTCATTTTTGATATAATATTTGTAACTAATCAGTGGCAAATATAATATAAAATTTCCAAAAAGGCTGGTTAAATACAGGGAATTCCTATTTACTTTTCTTTACCTCCCCATATTTCCACCTGACAAAAAGGATTACAAATCCATTAATATCAGCTTTCGGATTAGCTATCCCTGATTCTTGCGCATAAATCCGAAAGAGCAGTACGAATGAGCGGTGGAGTGTGCATATTCGTCAGACCACTGCGCGCAGGCTTACTTGTCCTTTCAGGTCGGAGGGGAATTAAGCGAAGGAGTCCTGAAAGGTCGAAGAATGCAGCATGAATATCTATGCAATCCTGCAATATGTTAATTTAAACTCAACATTGATAAAATCTATTTACTTTTTGTAACTTATTTAAAATATCTTTGTCATATATAAAATCAAACATTGTAAACTATGAAAAAATTCAGCATCATTATTTTAAGCGTTATTATCGCAGCCTGTAGCCAGCAGGGTAAAAAATCAGAAAAGCAAAGCTCAAAGCAAGTCAAAAAATACACTATCGAGCAATTTTACAAGAATCTTAAAATTTATGGTGGCAGCTTTTCGTATGACGAAAAGAAATTACTTGTTACCGGCAATGAGACGGGAATATTTAATTTATTTGCACTTCCTGTGGATGGTTCCGAACCTCAGCAACTAACAAGTTCAGAAACTGAATCCATCTTTGCCATCTCGTATTTTCCGAAAGATAACCGCATCCTGTATTCGAGTGATAAAGGAGGAAACGAGATCGACCACATTTATTTACTACGGGAAAATGGCAGCGTAAAAGACCTCACACCTCAAGAAGAAGCCAAATCTGATTTCTTCGGATGGGCAAGGGATCAAAAAAGCTTTTTCTATCTCTCGAACAAAAGAGACCCGAAATTTTTTGACTTGTATGAAATGGATATTGCTTCCTTCTCTCCCAAAATGATCTATCAGAACGATGAAGGGTTTGATGTAAGGTCAATTTCAAAAAATAAAAAGATTTTTGCTTTAACAAAAAGAATTACAACCAACAACAATGAAATGTACCTTTACGACAGGGAGACAAAAAAATTGAAGCATATTTCGCAACATGAAGGCGATGCGCAATACAGCCCTCAATTTTTCGACCTGGCTGATAAATTCCTGTATTTTCTTACAAACGAAGATAGTGAATTTCAATACTTAGTAAAATACGAGCTTGAATCAGGTAAAAAAGAAAAAGTATGGGAAACAAACTGGAATGTGTGGTATGCCTATAATTCTTATAACGAAAAATACCGCGTGATTGGAGTAAACGAGGATGCAAAAACCGTGGTTCACGTTATTGATCTTAAAACAAACGAAGAAGTCAAATTACCAAAATTTGATGACGGAAGCATTAAATCGGTGAGAATTTCCAGGAGTGAAAAACTTATGCGTTTAACTGTTGGCGGTTCAACTTCTCCAAACAATATCTATGTTTACAATTTTACAAATAAAGAGCTTAAACAACTCACTCTGACATTAAATCCCGATATAGATCCAAATGATTTAATTGCCGGTAAAGTAGTTCGTTATAAATCCTTTGATGGTTTGGAAATCCCGGCTATTTACTACCAGCCCCATAACGCAACTCCCGATAATAAAGTTCCTGCACTTATCTGGGTACATGGTGGTCCGGGAGGGCAAGCAAGGCTTTCCTATTTTGCTTTAATCCAGTATTTAGTGAATCATGATTATGCAATCCTCGCTGTTAACAACAGAGGAAGCAGCGGGTATGGCAAAACATTTTATAAAATGGATGACCAAAAGCATGGAGATGTGGATTTGAAAGATTGTATTGCCGGAAAAGATTTTCTTGCATCAACAGGTGTTATCGATATGAATAAAGTCGGAATTATCGGCGGTTCGTATGGCGGCTACATAGTAATGGCAGCACTGGCTTTTACACCTGATGAGTTTGATGTTGGAGTTAACATTTTCGGTGTTACCAACTGGCTAAGAACACTGAAATCCATGCCGCCTTACTGGGAATCGTTCAGGGAGGCGCTTTATGCCGAAATGGGCAATCCCTTCACTGAGGACTCTGTTAGACTGTACAATTTTTCACCTGTATTCCATGGCGGTAACGTTACCAAACCTCTGATGGTGCTGCAAGGCGCAAACGACCCGAGAGTGCTGCAGGTTGAATCGGATGAGATGGTAGAAGCTGTCAGGGCAAACGGCGTTCCGGTAGAATATGTTCTGTTTGAAGATGAAGGACATGGATTTATGAAAAAAGAAAATGAGATTGAAGGGTATGGGAAGATCAGGGTGTTTTTGGATAGATACTTAAAGGGAAAATGATTTCTGATGTTTGATGTTTGATTTTTTAAAAATACCATTTGAACGTGAGCTGGTGTTCACAAGTTCGCGCAGCAGCGGACCGGGGGGGCAGCATGTGAATAAGGTCAGCACTAAGGTTGAACTCAGGTTTCATATTCCCAACTCTGGTTTGCTCAATGATGAAGAAAAAGATATCCTTCTAATAAAGCTTAAAAACAAGATCAACAGCGAAGGTGAACTGATCATTGTTTCGCAGGATGAGCGTTCGCAATTGAAAAACAAAGAAAAAGTAATTGAGAAATTCTATGAATTATTGCAGAAGGCACTCATTCCTCCCAAAAAACGAAAACCCACAAAACCAACGCAGGCTTCAAAAGAAAAACGATTAGAGAAGAAGCGGATAATAGCTGATAAAAAGGAGAAAAGGAAACCACCGGATGCTTTGTGAAATAAGTCAACACCATAGTTATCATGTATGATGTGTGATGTCAAATACAAAAAAATTAATATTTTATTAGGCGTTTACTTCATGTTTTACCCCACAACCTTAGCAGCAAAGAACTCACGGTTCATGCGGGCTATGTTGGTAATTTTAATTCCTTTCGGGCATTCTGCTTCGCAGGCATAAGTGTTTGTACAGTTTCCGAATCCCAGTTCATCCATCTTAGATACCATTGCATTCACTCTGTCCATGGCTTCAACTTTTCCCTGTGGCAGAAGCGCAAGTTGTGATATTTTTGCTGATACAAACAACATTGCAGAAGCGTTTTTACAGGCAGCAACACAAGCGCCGCATCCTATACATGAGGCAGAATTAAATGCTTCGTCGGCATTTTCTTTCTTCGCCAAAATAGAATTTGAATCAGGGGCAGAGCCTGTATCAACAGAAACAAAACCTCCGGCAACAATGATCTTGTCAAATGCATTACGGTCAACTATCAGGTCTTTAATAACAGGAAATGCTTTTGCCCGCCAGGGTTCAACAATTATTGTCTGTCCATCTTTGAATGAACGCATGTGCAATTCACATGTTGTTGTTTTCTCACCAGGCCCGTGAGGATTGCCGTTAATATATAAGCTACAGCATCCGCATATTCCTTCCCTGCAATCGTGATCATAAGCAACAGGATTACCGCCTTCTTCTATCAGCTTTGTGTTTAAAGCATCCAACATTTCGAGAAATGACATTTCAGGTGAAACATCATCCAAAGTGTAATCTTCAAATTTACCCTTGGCTTTTGCATTTTTTTGCCGCCAGATTTTTAATTTTATATTCATTGTTGTTATTGTTTTAAGCATTCAATCATTTAAGCATTTAATCATTCAATCATTACTTATAATCCCTCACTTTAACCTCAACAAATTCATAGTCCAATTCTTCTTTATGCAATTCAGGTGGTTTGTCTTTTCCTTTATATTCCCAAACGGAAACATAAGAATAATTCTTATCATCGCGTTTGGCTTCACCGGTTTCTGTCTGGCTTTCTTCACGGAAATGAGCGCCACATGATTCTCTGCGGTTCAAACCATCGGTAATTATTAATTTTGCCAGTTCAAAGAAGTCAGCTACCCTTCCGGCTTTTTCTAATTCCTGGTTCAATTCATCTGAGGTTCCCGGTACTTTTACGTCCTTCCAGAATTCCTTTTCTAATTCATCTACTAAAACCAAACCT
>JAIORT010000780.1 GCA_021107975.1 Bacteroidales bacterium
AAAGATAATACTATCCAACGAATGTTTACAATCAGATTGCCAGTTGTTCAGGTCAGGGAAATCGGCAAATTTCAGACTATTGTAAGTAGCTGCAAACAACCTGTTGTTTTTGGTATCAAAAGCAATTTCATTTATGTATGCCCATTCAATTGTGTCGCCGTGCGTTGTGGGTTGTGTGCCATTGACTAATGTGAAATTATCATTGCCATCCGATTTAAAAATACCTTTTCCTACGAATCCTCCTTCGTATCCCATATTTCCTAAAGCTGTATAATTCTGGGTATTAAAACCTTCACCCGTTCCTGCATAGATAGTACCGTTATCAGTTTGTACCATGCAGGATACATTTAAGTTAGCCGTACCATTTGATAAATTAACTTTATTCCATATAGTACCCAGATTAGTAGTTTTAAAAATGCCACCGGTAACACTTGCTGCATAAATTGTGTTACCATTTTGATCGCGATTGTCGAAAATGATAGCTCTTGTTCTGCCTCCAATATTATCGGGTCCCATTTCAATCCAGTCTAAATCGATAGCAGCGCCGGATTTATAATTTGCCTGTGCTTCAATCTGCTGCCTTGCTTTTATTTCATCACGCGGATCGAGTAATCCGGTATGCTGGTTGTTTCTTATCATAGCGAGATATTCCTTCGCCTTTATAATGCTCTGATTTCCTCGATTATCCACAACCATTCCTTTTTTCCCATCGCTATTATTAAGGTTAGCAAAAATTAGGGAAAAAGCAGTTAAACCAGCAATTAATAACGAAAAAAACACAATAGGTAAAATTCTTTTTTTCATATCAGTATTATTTGATTATTTTTTTTGTTGATATACTTTTTCAAAAAGAGTGGCACAAGTTACACCTTTTTTATTTATTTGCAAGTATGTTTTTATTAAAAAAAATTTCGACAAATTTATAATTAATTTTACTTAAAAAATCCCGAATAATGATTATTTTATTTTATTCTATCATATTGCCCTGATATAGCGGTATTTATTATGACTATACAAAAATAAAATAATTTTTAGAAAAAACAAGTTTCAATCAGTTAACGGTAGAAAAAAATCAGTTATCGGTTACAGAAAAATCAAATATTGGGGTTAAAATTAGCAATATATTTATTTTTTTATTTTTTATGACTTTATGGATGTACACTTAGCAGTTAGAACATGAATGTCTGATATTTTTCTGAAGGATAGGAAATGCAGGGATTTCCTTTGTATAGCCTAAGCGAGCCTTCATTAATGTTAAAAAATGCAGTTGCAAGAGTTCTGCCCGTTACTTTTCCTTTGGGGTGCCGGCAAGGCGAATAAGGTTTATTTTGATGGCTCGAAAGAATACTGAAAATTTTCTGTTCGTTAATCATGTCTAACCCTGATATATCAGAAATACTTTCCTTTATTACCGAATATCTTGAAAAAGAAGATGAGTTTACATAGCCTTCATCCTGCGGAAAATCTTTCGTCTTATTTAATATCAAGTGGTTTGTATGGAAATAAATCCCATCTGGTTCAAAAATTTGATAATTTTCAGGTGTTACTTCAACAGAGTAAAATTTCTTATCATTTATTGATGCCAAATTATGATGATAAGCAAATGCACGTTCAGGATGAGTACATATATTTATAGCTTCATTAATTGATTTTGCCTCCAGAACTGCCCTTCCTAATATATATCTTGGAATGCCATTATTCCATTTTGCGGAAGCTATATAATTTGTTGCCTGTATAATTCCAAAGTCATTAAACCCGGGACCATTGCCCATAATGATTCCCGGATAAGTGAGAACAATAAAAGTAATACCGGAGGGCGGTGTTGCTTTAACAACAAACATATTTCCACGGTTAGCTTCATTGCCATCCTCATTGTGTATCAAATACATTTTATTATTATCTGCATAATAAATCGTGGAACAACCGGGCGTTTCTTCTTTTTGATTTGCTCTGAGCGCTCCAATTTCAGCCTTTATGTTCATTAAGAACATATCATCGAAAGCAATACCGGCTCCTTTGGACATGCCCTTTATTTCTTCAATTAAATGAGGGAAATACTGTCGTGTTTTCAAAAGCAAGCCATCGTATAACTCTTTGTTATCTTTTTTTACCGTTTCTTTCAATCCGTTAAACCAATCTTTCCTTTTATTAAATACATCATTAATTTCTTTTTTAAAAAAACTGCCGATAGCGTATCCGATTTCGTAATAGCTGCCTGTTACTTCAAGCAAAGGGAAAGATTTGTCTGTTTCGGGAATGTATCTGGTTTTTGGTCCTTTTGATCGACAACTATTCAAAAATGTCAGGAATGATCCTGAAGTGCCTGCCACTGCGGAGGATAAAATTACTGTTGATAATCCTTTTAAAGATTGATTAAGAAATTTTCTTCTCGATAAAGATTTCATATTTTAAACTTGAAACACAGGGATAAAAGTAGATTATTATATGGGATATTTTCAAAAAATTTCAGTCTGAAAAAAAAATATCTTTTAATCTTGTTAATATTTTTAAAATTGTAAATTTGACGCCTTTATTTAATACTAAAAAAATACGTTATAAATGTTTTAAAAAGAATTAGATATGACAAAAAGAACAATCGTTAAGTTACCCGGCGACGGCATCGGGAAAACCGTTCTGGAAGAAGCAATCCGTGTATTGGATGCTGCCGGTTTTGAAGCAGATTATATTGAAGGCGACATTGGCTGGGAATTTTGGTGTAACGAAGGAAATCCGCTTCCCGACCGAACCCTCAAACTGCTTGAAGAGCATAAAATTGGTTTATTTGGGGCTATTACATCCAAACCCAAAGATGCAGCTTTTGAGGAATTAGCGCCCGAACTAAAGGAAAAAGGTTTGGTTTATTCAAGTCCTATTGTCGGACTGCGCCAGCATTTCGGATTGGATATCTGCATGAGACCGTGTCATTCCTATAAAGGAAACCCTTTGAATTTTGTCAGAAGAGGTCAGGGAGGAACAATTGAAGAACCTGAAGTTGATGTAATCATCTTCCGCCAGAATACCGAAGGTTTATACGGTGGTGTGGAATGGAGCAATCCTTCTGATGAGGTTTACAACGCATTAATGACACATCCCAAGTTTGTAAAAAATTTCGGAAATGTTCCGAGAGAAGAACTTTCTGTGTCAACAAGAATTTTCACAAAAAAAGCTACGGAAAGAATTTTACGTGCTGCTTTTGATCATGCTAAAAAGTATGGATACAAATCCGTTACCCTTTGTGAAAAACCGAATGTTATACGCGAGACATCAGGAATGATGTATAAAATGGCAATTGAAATCCAAAAAGCTGATTATCCCGACATCCAACTCTGGAACACTAATATTGATGCGCAAATGATGTGGCTGACAAAAAATCCTGAAACTTACGGTGTAATTGTCGCAGGTAATATGTTCGGTGATATTGTTTCCGACGGTTTTGCCGGATTAATCGGAGGGCTGGGATTTGCATGCAGCGCTCAGTTCAATCCTGATTCAGGCATAGGTGTGTTTGAACCTACCCACGGTTCTGCACCAAAATATGCTGATTATGATGTTTCAATAGTAAATCCTATTGCCATGATCGAATCGGCATGTATGATGCTCGATTTTATTGATGAAAACGACATTGCAGCCAAAATCCGTAAAGCTGTTGCTGAAGTTATTGCAGAAGGAAAGGTTCGTACGTATGATATGATGAAGATGACCGGCAGACCTGATGTTATTGAAAAAGGCGCTGCTTCAACACAGCAGATGGCGGATGCGGTAATTGAGAAACTATAAAATTGAATAGCGAATAGTGATTATTGAAATGTGAAATGTGAAGGAACAATAAAAACCACAAAAATGGAATCCTATAAATCTATATATTTAATCATTATAAATCTGGTTGTTATATTATTATTTACTAAAGTAAGTGCACAAACAGATCAGGGAAATTTCATGATAGGTATTTCCGGAAGTGGTTATTACGATGAATCACGTGGGCACTATAAAGAATTAGAGCTTTCATTATCTCCTGATATAGGCTATTTTGTAAGTAATAATTTTATGTTAGGGACAGGATTATGTTATTCATATTTCTACACAAGATCAAATTATTCGTTTTCTGGTTATGATGGTAAAAAGAAGAATTACACCAATACTTTCTCTATATTTCCAATTGCCAGATACTATGTAAAAATTAAAAAATTTAGCCCTTTTTTACATGCATATTTAGGTGGCACCTGGGGAAATTCTAAGGAAAAGTCATTTGAGGGTGAAGTCTTAAACAGAGAAAAGTTAAAAGGGTTTGTATATGGAGGAGGTATTGGGTTTACATATTTTATAAGTAAGAAAGTAGGTGTTGAGGTTTTGTTTTTATATAATTACAAAGAATATAAGAAAAAAGAAGAGGGTGAGAGCAGTTTTGATTCAAAGGAATATGGAGAATTTATAAAGAGACATAATTTCTCGATGAATTTAGGGATAAATATTTATTTACCGACAAACAAAAAATCAAAAGACAACAATAACTTGTAAAAAATATAATTATGACAAATAAAGTATTGGAACTCTGGCCTGAATTAGAATGGATTCAGGATGAAGACCTCAGAGAAAAAACAGCGAGAACATGGGAGCTGGCTTTGGAAAGAAGTGTTTTAACACCCGAAGATTTAAACAGGATTCCGTTCACTTTGCTTTGCGGACCGGATCTGAAAGTAACATTTATGGATCACAAACGGTCGGTAGTTCATATTGCCCGTGATGCCGGACAAAAGATCAACGATATGTATAAGGGTGAACTTACGGTGAATATGGATGTTTTGATTGCAGGTGCTATCCTTGCGGATGTGGGTAAGCTGCTGGAATATGTACTCGAAAAAAATGGAAAAGTTGTTCAGGGAACTTATGGAAAATACCTGCGTCATCCATTCTCAGGGGTTTCGTTGGCAGAAGAATGTGATATTCCCGCCGAAGTATGCCATATCATCGCTACTCATGCCGGGGAAGGAAATATGGTGAAAAGAACAACAGAAGCCTACGTGGTACATCATGCTGATTTTATGACCTTTTTACCATTTAAAGAAAGACTTATTGTTTAGAAAAACTTAGCGTCTTTGCGTGAAATAAAAAAAAAGAGGTCACGCAAAGGCGCAAAGCCGCAAAAAAAAGGTAAAACATTATGCATGAAAATGAAATAGCACGAATTGTCGTAGATATTTGTTTCCAAATTCATAAAAAACTTGGTCCGGGATTATTAGAGTCTGTATATGAAGAAATACTCTGTTATGAGCTTAGGAAAAGGGGATTGTCTTATTCCAGACAAAAACCAATTCCTGTTATTTGGGATGAAGTTAAGCTGGAAATTGGATTTAGATCTGATGTGATTGTTGAAAATAAAGTAATCGTAGAATTAAAGTCTGTTGAGAATATAACTCCTGTTTTTCCGAAAATAGTTTTAACTTATTTACGACTTACGGGATTAAAGTTAGGATTGCTTGTAAATTTTAACGTAGCTTTAATTAAAGACGGTATAAAAAGAATAGTAAACGGATTATAAAACTTTGCGTCTTTGCGTCTTTGCGTGAAATATAAAAACTCTCGCAAAGACGCCAAGTCGCAAAGAAAAAATTATAATACATAAAAAAAATACAGATATGACACTAATAGAAAAAATAATCGCAAACCATTCAAAATTCGATACGGTTAAGCCCGGTGACATTGTTGACATTGAAATTGATGTCAGAGCTGCCCGTGATTTTGGAGGAGCTAATGTTGTAAAAAACATACAGGATAATAATCTTGATATTGAAAATCCTTCAAAAACCTTTTTCACTTTTGACTGCAATCCAACAGGTTCGGATCAGAAATATGCCGTTAACCAGCAAATATGCAGGATATTTGCCAGAAAACGTGGTATTAAAGTGTATGACATTGACAATGGAATTGGAACGCACACATTGATTCATGAAGGGTTGTCATGTTCAGGTTCAACAGCTGTTACAACCGATTCACATGCTAACATTCTTGGGGCTGTCGGAGCTTTCGGACAGGGAATGGGCGATAAAGACATTGCTGCTTCCTGGAGCAAAGGGAAAGTCTGGTTTAAAGTTCCAAAATCAGTTAAGATAAACCTGAATGGGAAACAACCGGAAGGTGTTACTGCCAAAGATATAGTTCTAAACCTCTTAAATATTTTCGGCGCTAATACTTTACTTGGTTTTTCTGTTGAAATTTATGGAGAAGAAGTTAACAACTTTACTCTTGACGAAAGGATTACAATTGCCTCAATGGGTACGGAAATGGGAGCAATAATCATTCTTTTTACTCCAAATGAAAAAATTTTACAATACAGTTCAGAAAGAGCAGGCAAGCGAATTGACCTTGTAAAAGCCGATGATAATGCCGAATATGAAAAAGTTTATAATATCGACATGAGCAAATTTGTACAGCGGGTTTCACAACCGGGAGCGCCCCATGATACTGTTGCTGTTGAAGAAGCCAGGAAAACAAAAATCGATTCAGGTTTTATCGGAAGCTGTACAAATGGCAGGATTGAGGATATGAGAGCTACAGCGAATATTCTGAAAAGCAAAAAAATTGCTCCGGGAGTGGTTTTAAAAATTGTTCCTGCAACTGATGAGGTCTGGAAGCAATGTATGAATGAAGGAATAATTGAAATATTTAAAAATGCAGGCGCCTTGGTTTCTAACGCCGGATGTGCCGGTTGTGCCGCCGGACAGGTTGGGCAAAACGGTGAAGGTGAAGTTACAATAAGTACAGGTAATAGAAATTTTCCAGGTAAACAGGGTAAAGGTGATGTTTATCTTGCATCTCCGGCAACAGTTGCCGCTTCTGCTGTTGCTGGTTACATTACAACTTATGATGATATTCCTGATAAGCCCGCTGTTTTTGATATAAAGGAGAAACCGAAAAGAATTGAAAAGACTGTAAAAAAAGAAATTCATATTGATAAAAAACCTACGGTAGTTGAAGGAAGAGTTTGGTGCCTCAAAGAAGATAATATCGACACGGATATGATATTCCATAACCGTTATCTTACCATTACCGACATTAATGAAATGGGACAATATACTTTCGATAATTTAAAAGGATATGAAGATTTTGCAAAAAAAGCGAAGCCCGGCGATATTGTCATAGTTCAAAAGAATTTCGGCAGCGGCAGTTCGCGGCAGCAGGCGGTGGATTGCTTTAAATCTCTCGGTGTTCAGGTTATACTTGCCGAATCGTTTGGCGCTATTTACGAAAGAAATGCAATCAACGCTGCTTTCCCGATTGTAACTTATGAATCAGTAGATGAACTGGAACTTGAAGATGGTGATAAAATTCGGGTAAATTTTGAAACTGGTGAGATCACAAATCTGAAAAATAATAAAACTGTTCAGGG
>JAIORT010000539.1 GCA_021107975.1 Bacteroidales bacterium
CTCACAGAATTATCGGTATTCAGCCCGATTACTAAAACATCTCCAAAATCCTTTGCTTTTGATAAATAATCAATATGCCCAAGATGAAGGATGTCGAAACAACCATTTGTAAATACAATTTTTTTATTCTTAAAACGCCAAATAGCCAATTCTCTTTTAAGAGATTCTTTGTTAAATATTTTGGCTTTTATTATTTCAAGATTTTCCATATTTTTGGTTATTAATAATTGGTAAAAAAATCAAAGATAATATACCTGCCGTAATTATCATAACGGTTTGTCCTGTCCATAGCAGCCATCCCATGGCATATCCTTTTGTTATGGGTATATAGAACATAGCAAGTATTTCCGCCACTATCCATGGATAAATTCCAATCCCACCCTGAACAACGATAATGCCTATGGAACCGAAAACGAGTACAGCCAATCCGGCATTTAATCCTAAATGACTTGTTACCGGAAGACTGAAAAATACAACCCAGGTCATTAACAGGTACATTAGCCAAATAAAAACAGAATGAAATATAAACCAAAATGGTTTTTTGATTTTAATAAGTGATTTTAAACCTTCAAAGAAGCCGAACACTATTTCTTTGAATTTTTGATAGATTTTAGTGTGGGATATTTTATGCCGGAATTTATAGAATATTAAAAACAACACGATAATGATGAGGAAGGCAACGTAATAAATGTAGTTTGGGTTTTCCAACTGGTTGTATTTTTCAGCAGCATTTTTATATATCGAAGTTTCTTTGAATAAATTTAATTTATCGAAGTTAACGAAAAAATTTATCAGGAAAGCAGTAAGCAGGCTCAACATATCAAGCCCCCGTTCGGTTACTACGGTACCGAACGATTTTTGAAATGGTATCTTTTCATATTTGGCAAGAATTCCGCAGCGAGTTACTTCTCCAAGCCTTGGGAGCGCCAGGTTGGCAAAATATCCGATTAAAACAGCAAGAAAAGTATTTTTAAACCGTGGTTTATAACCCATTGGTTCCATTAATATAATCCACCTTACTGACCTGCTTATATGACTGGCGATGCCAATTACTATTGATAATAGTATCCACCAGTAGTTTGCCCCGATAAAAGATTTATAAATATCTTTTTTTTCTTCCGGAGTTAGATTATGCATAAAAAGCCAGATAAAAAAAATACCCAGCCCAAGAAAAAAAATTATTTTTAAAGAATTTAATAGTAACTTTTTCAAAGAATTACTTAATGAAATTGTTATTTAAAAAAAACCTGTCAGGTTTTAATCACCATGTTTGAAATGCTTTAAGCACTTCAATTTACATACCGCTGCGAAATTACGAAAATAAAATAATATTATCTATTAATCTTACTTTTCCAATATAAACAGCAATACAAGCAATGATATAATTACTTTCGGTCCAGGTTCTCAATGGTTTTAATGAATATAAATCTACTATTTCAAAATACTCCAGTTTCATAGTTTTATTTTTTTTAAACTGCCTGAAAACGGATTCTTTTAATTCGCTGATAGTTGCAAAACCCGACTGTATTTTCACCCTTTTTAATGTTACATAAATTAAGGAAGCTTGTTTTTTTTCCGGTTCGGAAAGAAGTTCATTACGTGAACTCATTGCAAGCCCGTTTTCTTCCCTGATAATGGCGCAAGGTACTATCTCAACAGGTAAATTATAGTCTTTTGTAAGTTTATGAATGATAACAAGCTGCTGGTAGTCTTTTAATCCGAAATATGCTCTTGCAGGTTCAATTATTTCAAAAAGTTTTTTCACAACAACAGCCACTCCGTTAAAATGACCGGGACGAAATTCCCCTTCCATCACTTTATTTAGATCGCCAAAATCAAATTTCGTATTATCCGGTTCAGGGTACATTTCTTCAGCCGATGGATGAAACAGCAAATCACATTTTTCTTTTTTTAATTTTTTAATATCCGATTCTATCTCACGGGGGTATTTCTTGAGGTCGGCTTCATTATTGAATTGAACAGGATTTACAAAAATGCTGCAAACAACAAAATCATTTTCTTTTTTTGCTTCCCTTACCAACGACAAATGTCCTTCGTGCAAAGCGCCCATCGTAGGAACAAAGCCTATTGATAAACCTTTGCTCCTGATTTGATTAAGATAACCGCGGGTTTCTTTTATTGTGTTTAATACTTTCATACCGTTCAACTATGAATCCGTAATAATTTTTTGGATGTCTTTTTCGAGTGTTTCCTGCGGAGTTTCAATTATCCTGCCTTTTTCCAGGTTGTTTTCATAAAAAATGAATGTGGGTACACGCTCAATGTTTAGATCGGATATATCTGTATCTCCTGCTTTTTTGCTTTTGTCAATACATATTATTTTAACATCATTTGTGTTATAATTTATGTTATCAAGAATTTTAAAAAACCTGGGGACCTGTTCCTTACTATCACGACACCATGTAGCCAGAACAATAGTTATTGAATAATTGTAAATTTTATTTTCCAGCTTGTTTAAAATATCAATATCGGGTTCATAGTTTTGATATTGTTCAAGAAAATGGTTACCAAAATCACCCTGCTGCAATACTTTTCGCTCGCACTTACCAGCCTGTATTTCAGGCTGAGCTTTTTCTTTTTCGGTACTGGAATCTTCCTGTGAATATATTAAGCAAGACCCAAAAGCGGTTAATATTATAAGTATGAAAGTTTTTGTATTCATTGTTTGTTACTTATATTAATTCAATCATAATATCCTTTTTTGTTACCCTGCTTCCTTCCTTTACATTAATTTTTTTAATAGTACCATTAACAGGTGAAACAATATCATTTCTCATTTTCATTGCTTCCAGTATCAGAAGTTTGTCACCTTCTTTTACTTTCTTTCCTTTTTTTACATAGATTTTTTCAACAACGCCTGGAATTAAGGCGGTGATTTTCTTTAAATCGTTTCTTTCGTAAGGTTTCTTATCGAGGTACTTTTTAGTTAAGAGTGTCCTGTACTTAATATTCTCAATCAGTAATGATTTGTAACAGGTCTTTTTAACATCTTGTTCTAATTCTTTTATTTTTTCCATGTATGGTTGGTTTGCTTATCTGACAAATATATTTTAAAATTAAGTGTTAGCTCTGATATATTTTGGAAAATCATTAAAACGGCGGAATACCATGTTTCTTTTTAGGGCCGATTTCAGCTTTCAAACTTGATACATCCAAAGCGTGTACAAGAAAATTCCTCGTTTCTTTAGGTTCTATTACGGCATCGATGAAACCATAGGCAGCAGCAACATAAGGGTTTGCAAACTTATTTTTATATTCTTTAACTTTTTGTTTACGGATTTCATCAGGATTTTCGGCATCTTTTATTTCATTTCTGAATATAATATTAGCTGCACCCTCAGGTCCCATAACTGCAATCTCAGCAGTGGGCCATGCGCAAACAAAGTCTGCTCTGAGGTGATGAGAACACATGGCAATATATCCCCCGCCATAAGCTTTACGCATAATAACAGTTATTTTCGGAACAGTAGCTTCAGAATAGGCGTATAGTATTTTCGCTCCGTGCCTGATAACTCCGGCATGCTCCTGGTCAATACCTGGTAAATATCCGGGAAGATCAACTAAAGTTACTATCGGTATATTAAAAGCATCACAATATCTGATGAACCGTGCGGCTTTATCAGAAGAATCAACGTCTAAAACTCCTGCAAGAACCAATGGCTGATTGGCAACAAAGCCTACGGTTTGCCCTGATATCCTGGCAAACCCGATAACTATATTAGCAGCAAAGTATTCCTGGATTTCAAAAAATTCCGAATCATCACAAATTGATTTGATTACATGTCTGACGTCATACGGTTGACGGGGATCGGTAGGAATAACATCTTCTATATTAAATTGCCGGGTTTTGGGCGGCTTTTTTGGGAAGAGTTCAGCTTTCTTTTCATTATTCCATGGGATAAAACTAATGAGCTGCTTTACCTGGTAAAAACACTCTTCTTCACTTTCAGCATAAAAATGAGCATTCCCTGAAATTTCCGAATGGATTTTAGCTCCTCCCAATTCTTCCATTGTTATTTCTTCTCCTAAAACCGTTTTTATTACTTCCGGACCGGTAATAAACATTTTAGATACACCATCAACCACAAAAACAAAATCAGTAAGAGCAGGTGAGTAAACCGCTCCTCCTGCACAAGGACCAAGAATTACGGAAATTTGCGGTATAACTCCGGAAGCCTGTGTATTACGGTAAAATATTTCGCCATATCCTGCCAGTGCATTAACGCCTTCCTGAATACGGGCGCCGCCCGAATCGTTGATACCAATGAGGGGAACTTTTAATTTTAAGGCATGGTCCATAATCTTAGTGATCTTTTTTGCGTGCGCCCAACCAAGTGAGCCTCCGGCGACTGTAAAGTCTTGCGCATATATACAAACAGGATGCCCGCTCATGGTTCCTGTACCTGTAACAACACCATCTCCTGGCAGGTACTTTTTATCCATATCGAAATCTCTTCCGGCATGTTTTACAAAAAGATCGTATTCATGGAAAGATTTAGCATCTAAAATTGAGAGTATTCTTTCGCGGGCTGTTTTTTTACCTATTGCCTTTTGTTTCTCAATTGCTTTTGACCCTCCCCCCTTAATTGCCTCACGCATTCTTTTTTTGAGATCGGCTGTTTTGCGTTTTAATCCCATATTCTATGTTTTTTGTACAACCTGATTTATTGTGCTTTAAGGTTTATTGTTAACCGGATGCTTACAATGTTGTGATTCAAAATTACAGTTTTTAATAAACCTCATAATATGAGAATATATTGCACTAAAGTAATGCAAAATTAATCTAAATAAATAATAATTACAATTTTATTAAAATCTCACTATTGTTATTCCATGCCCGCCTCTCTCGATATGTTCATCTTTAAAACTTTTAATATCGGGAATTGACCTTAAATAGTCATGAATCAATGTTCTGAGAATACCATACCCTTTTCCATGCAGGATTTTTACTTCTGATATATTTAATAAAATAGCATCATTGATATATTGTTTTACAATGGATAGTGCATCTTCCCCTCTCTTTCCTCTTATATCAACCTGCAGATTAAAATTTGCCATTTTTTCGTTGAGTATATTTGAATAACCTGTTTTCCTGTTCCTGGCTTTTAATTTACCGGCTTCTTTCTTACTCACCTTTTTTAGCTTATCCAAGGTGGTTCTAAATGTAACTGAGTTGAATGTAATAACAACATCTTCATCTTTAATCTCAATCACTTCACCCGTAACATCCTGATCAACTATCTTTACAAAATCACCAACAATAACAGGTGCTTTATCTTTTTTTGCAATATCATCCGAATCTTTAGCTGCCATTTCCTCCTTAGCCTTAGCCTCAATTTCAGTCTTAATTCTTTCACCTTTTTCCTTCAGTTCCTTCCTCAGCTTCTTCGTTTTTTCCTTCTCCGCCTGCGATTCCTTTATATGTCTGATTGTGTTTTCAATGAGTTTATTTGAAGATTCGATAAGTTCATGAGCTTCTTTCCTGGCATCTTCAAAAATTTTATCTTTTGTAGCTTCAACCTGTTTTGTCAGATTATTATATTTATCAATCATCTCGCTAAGGAAATCGTCAGCAATACGGAATTCCTGCTGTTTTTTTTCTAATTCTTTTTTTTCTATTTCCAATTGCTGAAGTTGTTCATCAAAATTCAGTTGTTTCTTTCCGGTTTTTTCCCCGGCATTTTTAAGAATATATTTTGGGAAGCCAATCTTCCTGGCAATCTCAAAAGCGAAAGAACTACCCGGTTTTCCGATTTTTAGTTGATATAATGGCTGCATGGCTTTGGTGTCGAATAGCATAGCCCCGTTCACAATTTTATTTCCTTCATTTGCTAATAATTTCAAATTAGAATAATGCGTAGTAACAACACCAAAAGCCTTTTTTTCATTAAGTTTTTCAAGAACAGCCTCGGCAATGGATCCGCCAAGCTGAGGTTCAGTCCCTGTACCGAATTCGTCGATCAGGAATAGTGTGTTTTTATCTGCTTGCAACACAAAATGTTTCATGTTGAGCAAGTGAGAGCTATAAGTGCTAAGGTCATTTTCAAGTGATTGCTCATCACCTATGTCGATAAAAAGTTTTTTGAATATTCCTGTGGCAGAGCCTTCTTTAACCGGAATAAGCAAACCGCACTGAACCATGTATTGCAGCAAGCCGATTGTTTTAAGACAAACTGATTTACCCCCGGCATTCGGTCCTGAAATAACCAAAATCTTTTGTTTTTCATTAAGCTGGATATCTAAAGGCACAACAGGCTTTTGCTGGTTCAGGTGAGAAAGATACAGCAAAGGGTGTGTTGCACTTTCCCAGTCAATTAAGGTTTTATCGGACAAATCAGGTTTAAGAGCATTGATCTTTATGGCAAACTTTGCTTTTGCCCTGATGAAGTCGATTAAACCGAGAAATCTGTATGCTTCGAGCAATTCCGGTATTTGAGGACGAATAAAATTAGTGAAAATTTTTAGTACTTGAATAATCTCCCTTCGTTCGGCATTCTCAAGCTCCCTGATTTCATTATTAATATCAAAAATTTCTTCAGGTTCAAGATAAACGGTTTGTCCGGTAGCAGACTCATCATGAATGAACCCCCTTATCTTTCGTTTGTATGCTGCTGCCATGGGAATAACCATTCTTCCGTTTCGGATAGTAACTTCAGCATCATCAGCTACCCATCCCGATCGTTTGGCAGCTTTTAGCGATTGGTTGATCTTTTTATCTATTGATGACTGTTTACGAATCAGTTCTTTCCTTATTTCCAGCAGTTTTTGCGATGCAGTGTCTTTGATCTTCCCTTTGTTGTCGATAATTTTTTCAATTCGCAGGATAATTATTTTTTCAACACCAATGTTGCTGGTCAGTTGTTTCAGGTTAGGAAATCTCAACGCATCAAGTTTCTTAATATATTCAATATTAGCCGTAATGGTTATTAATGATGATTTTAGGTCGAAGAGTTTATCTTTTTCAATATAAGTGCCTTCAATTTTTATTCGTTGAAGTTCCGGTGTCAGGTCGAAATAATCCTGCGCCGGAAATCCTGAGTCTTCTAAAAGTAATAACCTGAACTCTTCAGCCTGGCTTAGTAATTTGTTAATCAGATTAAAATCGGAAAAAAACTTTATCTTGTCAACATAATACCCACCTAATGGACTCAGGCAATTTTCACGAATCATTTGCCTGACCTGATCAAATCCGGTTTTTTCTTCAAAATTCTTAGGGTAAATCACGTTACAAAGTTATACTAAATCTTAACAGGAATACGAAGTGCCGAAGCTTTGGGGTTTATATATTTCCTTGTGCATATTAATATTTATTAAACCGTTATTTAATAATTTTT
>JAIORT010000274.1 GCA_021107975.1 Bacteroidales bacterium
CTATTTCAAATATAATCTTACTTTTCAGAATAATCCAATTCAGCCATTCGTTTATAACTGTTATATCTCCACTTGGCATTCTTTTCAGCAAGAGCATCCAATCTTACAGCTTCTTCAGGGAATGTTTTCTTTAAAGAAGTATATCTAACTTCTCCGTCAAGGAAATTCTGGAACTTACTCCAATCGGGTTCTTTAGAATCAAGCATAAACGGATTTTTACCTTCTTCTTCTAATAACGGATTAAATCTGTAAAGATGCCAGTAACCTGCTTCAACGGCTCTTTTTTCTTCTTCCTGTGTTTTGCTCATGCCGGCTTTCAAACCGTGATTGATACACGGAGCATAAGCAATTATCAATGATGGTCCTTGATATGCTTCGGCTTCTCTAACCGCTTTAAGGAACTGTGATTGATTTGCACCCATAGCAACCTGTGCAACATAAACATAACCGTAAGTCATCAACATTGCACCAAGGTCTTTTTTCCGTATTTTCTTACCTGATGCAGCGAACTTAGCAACTGCTCCAACAGGAGTAGCTTTTGAAGCCTGTCCGCCGGTATTTGAATAAACTTCGGTATCCATAACAAAGATATTAATATCCTCGCCGGATGCAAGCACATGGTCTAATCCTCCGTAACCGATATCATAAGCCCATCCGTCACCACCAAATACCCATACCGATTTTTTAATTAGGTATTGTTTCAAATTTAAAATTTCCTTAGCTACCGGGTCGGTTTCCTTTTCTAATATTGGAATAAGTTTTTTAGAAACTTCAACAGATTTTTCTGCATTATCTTTTCCTTCAATCCATTCATTAAATAATGCTTTGGTTTCAGTAGAGATATTTCCATTGGCTTTTGACATGCGGTCGGCAATTCTTTCTCTCATTTTATTAACACCTGCCATCATACCAAAGCCATATTCTGCATTGTCTTCAAATAAAGAACTTGCCCATGCCGGACCGTGTCCGTCTTTCTTGCTCGGGCAATATGGTATTGCAGGAGCCGAACCTCCCCAGATGGAAGAACAGCCTGTAGCATTTGAAATCATCATCCTCTCGCCGTATAATTGAGTAATTAATTTAACATAAGCAGTTTCACCACATCCGGGGCAAGCGCCTGAAAATTCAAATAACGGTTGGGCAAACTGGCTGTTTTTAACTGATTTTGCTTTCGGAACAATATCATCCTTATAAGTAACATTATTAACTATATAATCCCAGTTCCCAATTTCTTTTTCCTGTGTGCCAAGTGGCTTCATTATTAATGCTTTTTCTTTGGCAGGACATACTTCAAAACAATTACTACATCCTGTACAATCAAGCGGGCTAACCTGCATCCTGAATTGTAGTCCTTCAAATGATTTCTTTGGAATAGCTTCTAAAGTATCTATTCCTTCAGGAAGATTTTTCATATCATTCTCATCTAATAAGAAAGGTCTTATTACTCCATGCGGGCAAACATAAGCACATTGATTACACTGTATGCAATTTTCAGGAATCCATTCGGGAACATTAACTGCAATTCCACGTTTTTCCAAAGCCGTGGTTCCTGTTGGAAATGTTCCGTCTTCTCTGCCTGAAAATGCACTCACTGGAATAGAATCACCCTGAAGTACATTTATGGGGTCAAAAATATTTTTAATGAAATCGTCAGTAACGTCCTGTGATTTTGGTCCTTGTTCTTTTGGTTCAATATTTGCCCATTCAAAAGGGATTTCAACCTTTATAACTTCACCGCCTTTATCAACTGCTGCATAGTTCATGTTTACGATGTTTTCGCCCTTTTTGCCATAGCTCTTTTGAATAGCAGTTTTCATTTCTTTAACAGCGAGTTCATAAGGAATTACTTCTGAAACCTTAAAAAATGCCGATTGCATAATGGTATTTGTGCGGGTTCCCAGCCCGATTTCCTCTGCAATATTTGTAGCATTGATAATATAAAAGCTAATGTTATTATCCGCCATATATTTCTTCATATAATCAGGTATTCTTTTCTTGGTTTCTTCAACATCCCAGATGCTGTTTAAAAGAAATATCCCACCATTTTTAAGACCTTTTAACATATTATATTTATTCAAATATGAAGGTACGTGGCAGGCAACAAAGTCGGGTGTGCCAACGAGATATATTGATTGTATCGGATTATCACCAAATCTTAAATGAGAAACAGTAATACCACCTGATTTTTTTGAATCATAAGCAAAATAAGCCTGAGCATATTTATCGGTAGAACCGCCGATTATTTTAATTGAATTTTTGTTTGCACCAACAGTACCATCAGCACCCAATCCAAAGAATTTCGCTTCAAACGTACCTTTTGGCGAAATACTAATCTCAGGCAACATTGGTAATGAAGAATGTTTAACATCATCAATAATACTGATTGTAAAACGATTTTTTGGTTCAGGTTGTTTAAGGTTTTCAAAAACCGATAAAATATGAGCGGGCGTTGTATCTTTTGAGCTTAAGCCGTATCTTCCGCCGACAATCAACGGTGCATTTTCTTTTCTAAAGAAAAGGTCTTCGACGTCAAGATACATCGGCTCGCCGTTTGCTCCTATTTCTTTTGTTCTGTCAAGTACAGCAATTCTTTTTACTGTTTCGGGAAAAACTTTGAAAAAATATTTTTCTGAAAATGGCCTGTACAGGTGAACTGTAATCAAGCCGACTTTTTCGCCTTTTGCCATTAAGTAATCAATAACTTCTTTAATGGTGCCTGTAACAGAACCCATTGCAATAATAATATTTTCGGCATCTTTAGCTCCGTAATAGTTAAATGGATGATATTCCCTGCCGGTAATTTTTTTAATTTCCTGCATATAATCTTCAACTATGTCGGGAATGGGGTCATAAAATCTGTCGGCAGCTTCTCTTGACTGAAAATAAATATCAGGGTTCTGGGCAGTACCTCTTGTAACAGGATGTTCAGGGTTCAGGGCATTATCCCTGAATTTTTGCAAAGCTTCATAATCAACTAATTTTTCAAGGTCTTCCATTTGCATTTCTTCAACTTTCTGTATTTCGTGAGATGTTCTGAAACCATCAAAAAAGTGAATAAAAGGAATTTTTGATTTGATTGCTGCAAGATGAGCTACTCCGGCAATATCCATAATTTCCTGGGCGCCACCGGTAGCGAGCATAGCAAAACCAGCCTGACGAACACTCATTACATCGCTATGGTCTCCGAAAATTGAAAGTGCCTGTGCAGATAAGGCTCTTGCACTCACATGAAACACAGCCGGTAATAATTCACCTGACATTTTATACATGTTCGGGATCATTAATAATAAGCCTTGTGATGCAGTGAATGTACTCGAAAGCGCACCGGCTTGCAATGCACCATGCATAGATCCTGCGGCACCGGACTCCGATTGCATCTCCTTAACTTCAACAATTTCTCCGAAAATATTTTTTCTGCCATTGGCAGCCCATTGGTCAATGTACTCAGCCATATCGGATGAAGGCGTGATAGGATATATACATGCAACTTCACTGAACATATACGCAATGTGGGAAGTTGCCCAGTTTCCTTCGCAAGTGATGAATTTTTTTTCTTTAGCCATAATAAATATTTTTTTCTAAATTATACAACTTATAATAGTTCCTTTTGAAAATCGGTGGCGAATTTACTAAATAAATACTGATTAAAAATAAGTAAAAACACAAAAGTAAAAAGGAAAAATAATTTTTTTTAATCTAACCTCCAAATACCTTCCTGTCTAACTGCTATAAGGGCATTTTCAAATTCTTCTTGAGTGATACTTCTTGAAAGGTTCGGATTACCATAAGAATCACCGCAGGGACGATATTGTGGCATAATGTTTACATACGTATTTTTAGAAATCTCTTTTGACAGAAATCTCATAATCTCACGTGTACCTGCCATTTCATCCGGCATTACCAAATGCCTGATCAGTAATCCTCTTTTTGCGATACCATTTTCTATTACCAAATCACCAACCTGACGAAACATTTCTTTAACCGCTTCTTTTGCTATTTCAGGATAATCTGCTGCATTACAAGTTTCCTTTGAAACCTTTTTATCCCAGAATTTAAAATCGGGCATGTAAATATCAATGATGCCATCCAGTAATTTCAGGGAATCCACATTATCATAAGCGCCTGTGTTATAAACCAAAGGAATATTTAACCCATTTTCAACTGCTACTTCCAGGGCAGCCATGATTTGCGGGATGACATGAGAGGGCGTTACAAAATTGATGTTGTGGCATCCGAGATTTTGAAGGTGAAGCATAATCTGTGCAAGATGGGATTTGGAAACCTCTGAGCCAATTCCTTCATGGCTGATGTCGTAATTCTGGCAAAAACAACAAAGCAAATTACAATGTGTAAAAAAGATAGTTCCCGAACCATAGGTGCCAACTAACGGAGCTTCCTCGCCGAAATGAGGTGAGTAACTTGCTACCACAGCCCGAATGCCGGTTTTACAAATACCGGTTTCGCCCGCAGTACGGTCAACTCCACAATTACGCGGGCAAAGATGGCAATTGCTAAGTCTTTCGAAAGCTTCTTTGGTTTTCTTTTTTAGCTTGCCATTTTTATAGGATTCTATGTAAGTAGGTGTGAATTGTTTCATTGTTACTCCTAAAAAGACATAAGCCGTTTGACAGATTTGAACGGTTTAACGGATTAGATAAAAATATATCTGTGTAAAATTAAGAATTATAATTTCCCAATTTTTTTTTACAATAATTTTTGTATATTAAAAATTTATTTACTTTTGCAAACCTAAATATCGAAAAAAAAGACAGAACATGGCTAATCATCCTTCAGCATTAAAAAGAATACGTCAGAACGAGAAAAAAAGGCTTCACAACAGGTATTTTGCTAAAACCATGCGTAATACGCTAAGGGATTTCAGGAATATTTCAGAAAAAAAAGAAGCTGAAGAAAAATACCCGAAAATGTCTTCTTTTATCGATAAGTTGGCAAAAAGAAATATTATTCATAAAAATAAAGCTGCCAACTTAAAATCAAAACTTGCAAAACAAATAAACGCACTATAAGAATTTTTTTTTTCATGGCTTTTGGGTTTAGGTCTCTGTCGAAAGATGGAGGCCTTTCTTTATTTACGATTTTAGATTTAAAATTTTAGATTTTGAATTATTAATGTTCAATCAAAAATTATTTTCCTATCTTCGTATGGAAATCAATTAAGAAAAGTATGGAAGACACAAGAGAATATTTTCCGATCCGTGAATGGGCTGAGGGAGACCGCCCACGGGAAAAAATGTTAATAAAAGGGAAAAGCACATTAAGCGATGCAGAACTGATAGCCATACTTATGGGTTCGGGAAGCAAAAATGAATCGGCGGTTGATCTTGCAAAAAGAATTTTAAGAAGTGTAAATGACAATCTCATCGAACTTTCAAAACTGGGAGTTAATGACCTTATGAAATTTAAAGGTGTGGGCGAGGCAAAAGCCATATCAATAATTGCCGCGCTCGAACTTGGTAAAAGAAGAAGAAGCGCCGAAGCTCTGGATAAAAAAAAGATAATAAGCAGCAGAGATGTATTTGAGTATTTTCATGGTGTTTTTGGTGATAGCAATTACGAAGCTTTTTATGTTTTACTGATCAACCGTGCTAATAAAGTAATCAGGGAAGTTGTTGTAAGCGAAGGCGGATTGGCAGGAACCGTAGTTGACCCGAAAAAGATATTTAAAATTGCTTTGGAAAACAGCGCTTCATCAATCATACTCTGCCATAATCATCCTTCAGGGAATGTTTTGCCAAGCGATACTGATATTAAATTAACCCGTAAACTCAAAAGAGCAGGAGAGATGCTCGATATGCCTGTTGTCGATCATATTATTCTGGGTGAGAATAATTATTATAGTTTTGCAGATGAAGGAAAGATGTGAATATAAATGGTGATTAGTTATTGGTGATTAGTTATTGGTCATTAGTTTAGACTTCTTAAATTTTATAGATTTTGCATTATTGAATCCATACGGACAAGTTTGGACATTTTTAGTGGGGTTTTGAGCTTTAGTGTTTTTGTGGCGAGAAAAAAATGCCACTAAAGCACCAAAACACTAAATTCCACAAAAGGTAAATGTCCAGTTATAATATTTACGGCTGAATTTCAAGCATATAAAAACAAATTATATAATGTTTTAAAGAAGTTTGTAGTTATATTAAAATTTAATTAGAGTTATAGATAAAGAAAACTATGACATGATAAAAATCGTAACAATAATCGGAGCCAGGCCACAGATTATCAAAGCTGCTGCAGTAAGCAGGGCTATCAGGAAAAAATTTTCCGATAAAATCGAGGAAATAATTATTCATACAGGACAACATTATGATGATAATATGTCTAAAGTGTTTTTCGAGGAGATGGATGTTCCCGAACCTGATATTAACCTTGGCGTAGGTTCGGCAAGCCACGGAAAACAAACCGCAGCAATGATAGAAAAAATCGAGGAAGCGCTGCTTCGGGAAAAACCGGATTTTATTATATTATTTGGAGATACCAATTCTACGCTTGCAGGTTCTGTTGCCGCTTCTAAAATACATATCCCAATCATTCACATCGAAGCGGGATTGCGTTCTTTCAATAAATCAATGCCCGAAGAAATCAACCGCATTGTTTGTGATCATACTTCCACTTTATTATTTACTCCTACACGAACAGGATTGAACAACCTTATTAACGAAGGTTTTAAGCCTCATAACAATCCCCCGTTTACAGCCGATAATCCCGGTGTCTTTCATTCCGGGGATGTGATGTACGACAATAGTATTTATTTTGCTGAACTCGCAAAAAAGAAATCAAATATTTTAAAAGAATATGATCTTCAAAATAGGGAATTTATACTTGGAACCATTCACCGCAACAATAATACCGATATTCCCGAAAGACTGAGCGCTATTTTTAATGCGATAAATGAAATTGTTTCTCAAAATGAAATTGATGTCGTTTTACCATTACACCCGAGGACATCCAAAATTTTAAAGCAAAACCTGACATCTGAGCTATATCTGTCAGTTATTAATAATCCGTTCATAAACATCATACCACCTGTGTCTTTTTTTGACATGATAGTCCTTGAAAAAAATTGCAAACTGATAATGACCGATTCGGGAGGAGTGCAAAAAGAAGCCTATTTCTTTCAAAAACCCGGTATTATCCTGCGTTCAGAAACAGAATGGGTCGAAATAGTTGAAAATGGAACTGCTATTATAACTGACGCCAATAAAGAAAATATCATCAGCGCATTTAATCACTTTAATACTATTGATGATTTAACATTTCCGCCTGTTTTTGGCGATGGTTTTGCCTCGGAATATATTTGC
>JAIORT010000321.1 GCA_021107975.1 Bacteroidales bacterium
GTATTGCTTCCAATTTTTAATACACAGAAGTAAATGCCCTGTTGAAGTTTGTTCCCCCTGTTATCACTTATTTTCCGGGAAATCTTGTGGGTGCCCCGGTTTAATTGATTTTTAACCAAAGAGGTTACTTTTTGTCCTTTAGCATTGTAAATATTAAGCGATACGAATGAATCGTTTTTAAGTTCAAATTCAATATTAATAGTTCCATTTGACGGGTTAGGATATATTTTTAAAAGAGATTCCTGTTTATCCTGATTATCTCCAATTCCTTCGTAACCACAGAAAAATGGTAAAGTTTTACGAACGGCAATATTTTCGTAATCGGTTACAAGAAATTCAACGTTAGTGCCATAATATTTTTTTTGCGGAGTGCCTGCAAACAAACCATCTTCAGTTAAACTCATATCATCAGGAAAGACATCTGCTGTAAATTCAATTACTTTATTCGCCGGGAAATGTTTTTTGTTTGGGATTTCAGCATATTTAAAGTTTAATTCATCGCCATCGGATATACCTGCTGCCCAAAAATAATCTACAAACATATCTTCACCTCCGTAATAAAACTCAATTTTTCCTGTAGGATAAATAATGACGGCAAAGTTTATATTTGTTAAAGAAATATTCTCCATCCCGGTTTTCCACCTGAAGGCTGCATAGTTTTCATTCCCCTCATACCATATTCCATCTCCCAAATCAGGATTAATGCTCAAATAACGGTTTAAAAAGGGTGCAACCGACCTGGTTTTTCGCAGCATCAGTTGTTCATCGAACAAATATGGCCAGGGATATGTCTGTTGGTCGAACATAATAAAACCATCGGTATGAATATACAGCGTATCATAGTTTTTTCCATAAAAAGGAAAAGAAAAATCAATAGTTTGTATTGCAATCCCATTTTCATTGTTTGAAGGGATTAATTGAATATCCTCAATTATCGGGAAATCGTCAGTTGACATCATTTCATTATAATGCCTCAGAATATTCCATTTCACGGGAGGTGTTCCGCCGGAAGCTTCTAACTGAAAGCTGTAAGGTTCATAAAGCGTTGCAAAGGGCAAGCCTGTGCTGATAATTTTTAACTGGTTAAAATCAATACTTGTTGTTATTGATAAGGTTGTAACGGAGTTTTCAATTAAAGGCACATTGGTTATGGGGAAGGGTATTTCACTAATGCCGTTTGTGTAATCCATCAGTGAAAAACTCACTATTTGCCCTGAACCGATATTTTGCGGATCATTTTCATAAACCTGCAGAAAGAACTTTGCAGGCTGACCGCTGATAATTTCTCCTAATAATGGAGTAATATCCAGTCCGAACTCAATCGTTTTATTTCCCGTATTTGAATTTCCTCCCTGCATGTACTGGCTTCCTCCCTGGAAATTAAAGATTGGGAAACCAAGAACATAAGCCGGAATTTCATCATTTACATCTGTTGATACGCCCGTAATAACTTTTATTTTATTGCGGGAAGTATGTTTCAGCTTGATTTTCATGGTAAGCAAAGGCGTGTAATTCTCCTTAACTTTCACAACATGAACGGCATGATTCCAGATTCCGCCATCGCCCTCTTCATCAGCCAGTGTTTTATACATCATATAACAAAATCCACTGTCAGCATAGTTAAAGCCTCCATTATAGCTATCGGTGAACAAAAGCCCTCCTATTTCCCAATCCCTCATATCAACGATATCATCACCGTTTATGTCTATATCGTTAGTATATTGCCCGTCGCAATTATAGTCGTACCTGATAGAATCGTTCCATCCGCAAATAGTGGAAGAATGTCCTGCGTTTGCCGGGAAATAGACAATAACATGTTTACCTCCTTCGGGTGTTCCCTGTGGAAGAGTAGTAATGTTCCACGGATTATCCGAATAAAAGCAAGCTATGCCTCCGACTTCTGCTCCTTCAAGGTGATTATACATCCAATGTTTAAGTGTCAGTAATCCTTCGGGAGTTCCTGCGATTATCTGGTAAACTTCTTCGATTTTGTTAAACATACCATTGTAATATTTGTCGTATCCCGAAAGCCAGCGGCTGGGTCCTCCGGCAGCAACACCGCCATAATCAGCCTGGTTAGGATGTCCGTTGGTTTTGACAATCTCGAAACTATGAAAATAGCTTACACCGGTCCAGCCATAACCTCCATTCATAAAGTTAAAAGTAAAATGTGTCGGGTACAGGTTTTCGGGAACATTTGCAGGGATATTCCTGCAATAATCAATCTCATAGGTAAAATTAAATGCGATGCTCGAATATTGTCCGCACTCAAGTGAAACCTGCTCGAATAAATCCCTGAAATAAGGCTGTGTGGAATTGTCAAGATTATCAGGTAATGTCAGGTTTTTTAATTGTTCGGGAAGTTGTAAAACAGGCAAATTACTCAGAGCTATGGAATCAGCACTTGATAATTGAAATAGCTCATTTTTTTTACTGTTTAGTTTATCAGTTTCCTTTAATTTATTCAGATGTTGAGAATACAATGAGAGTTGGAAAGCAATATAATAAAGTAACGTAAAACTTAAAAGTAAAATTCGCTTCATGTTATACAAATGATTTATACAAAAGTAGAATAAATATTTTATTGAGGAACCTGAATGGAATGTCCGACATTAGGCAGCCAAAAATCATTTTTATCCATGTTGTCTATCTGCGTATCCATATTCAAATCGCCCTGAAAATAATCCGATTTGCCGGATTGCAACAACCAAACCGAATCTTTATCCATAATGTTTATTTCTCCGTCAGAATATGCATCACCACTGATCATTCCCCAAATATCTGCGGCAATTTCTTTTATTGCCTGAGCACCTCCATAAACCTGATTTACAGAACCTGTCAGATCGTAACTGAATATGCCACCATTTTCTTCTAATGCAAACATAGTCATAATTCCAAGATGATTTCTGTGCCGGATAACTGCATACAAGCTGTCATTAAAATATATATTGAACCGCAAATCGTTAGCGCCGTCAATTCCTGTTATAACGCCATTTTTAAGAATAAATCCGGCTTGTTGTATTATACTTGTATTCTGAGTTGCCATTGATGAACTTGCTGCATCCCTAAGCTCTATCAAAATCCAGTCAGTAATATCCTGGTTAGGAATATTGAAAACCTCTTCCGAACCGTAATAATTCCACGGCTCGATATTATAAGGCTGCGCAAGAGGAATATTACCCGGATTAAGTAAAGTGCTCATTTCCGTATTATTAAAAGCACCTTCGAGGAAAACTTTAAGCGATACAATAATTTCAGCAGTGTTTGATTCTCCCGGTGTCGGCTTATTCATAAAAAGCCAATTTGTTCCTCCGTCGAATCTTCTGCCAAAAGATATATCAGTTGATTGGGCAGAAAATGTCAGTGAGTCTAAAACTGTTAACCCGTCTTGTGCAAATATTCCAATCTGTTCTCCTGATGCTGAAAGCTTAATCTCTAAATGATATATGCCATCGTCAGAATCATCATCAGCCCAAAGTAATAAAAACTCTCCCGGTAAAATAATAGTCGAGTCGGGTGAAGTGCCAGGAATTTGCCATATTGTAGGATTGTCTAAGTCATCAGTAATAAACATCCCTCCGATATTCACATATTGCTCTCCATCGTTAAATAATTCGATCCAATCGTCAAATTCGCCCTGCGGATCGGCAATAGTAGTATCATTATCAGCCATGAATTCATTGATGAATAACTCAACAGGCGATTGAACGGAGTTAGGCTTACAGGGAGTGCCGCCAATTACAAAGCTCGCTCTCCAGCTTTCCGGCAAATTGTTATTAAGAGAGTCGTTAATAAGCTCAAGCGATGGTCCGTAACCATCAGGTAAATTTGTCCAGGGATAGTTATCATCGTATTGAACCGAATCAACCAATTCACCGGTAAAATCATACAATCTTAATACTTCCCCGCTTCCGCTCAAGCCAAATTCAAGGTTACCGGTGTAATCAGTAATACCGGGAAACAAAGTAGAAAATTGCTGGGTATCCTTACACAAAACAAGGAAACTGTCAGAATCAAGTATCAGGTTGTCCGGCAATTCAAAAATATGATCATCCTCTTCATCTTTAAATGTCCATCCTGAGAGGTTTATTTGTAAGGAAGCAATATTTTTCAGTTCGACCCAGTCGCCCGAATTGAAAAAGGCAGCGGAGTTATAATTTATTTCATTTATAATAATGGTAGTATCAGAAGGATTTGATTGAAAGATAGCAGTTAAACATGTATCACCCATTGCAACTATTTGTAGCATAGCAGTATCAATTCCCAATCCTTCCCATCCGGTAAAAACGTATCCCTGATTTGGAACGGCGTTTAAAACTGTGGCATAATCGGTGAAATACTGTCCTTCCCAGGGAAACTCATTAATTGTAATAGTGTTGACCTCTATTTTACCTGAACCAGGGGGCAGGATATTCAGAGAAAGAGTAAAAAGAGTATTAAGTTCAAATTCATCAATAATATGCTGGCGGATATAATAAGGTCGTCCGTTAGTAAAATTTTTAATTTCCTGTATTTTGGTTGTCCAGTTTGAATAACTTCCGCCCCACCTGTTGAATTGGTATTGAACACCGGGAGATAAAAGGTTTTGTAATGAATCGATCACGTCAATTATATTCCCGTTTTCTTTAAGTTCCGTATTTAAAAGGTCGGCAAACCTAATATTGAAATATTCAAGGAATTCCTGATTATCTGCTAAATTTCTCAATAAATAAGTATAATCGCCGCTTCCCCATCCGCCCCAGGTAAGAGCCATGTGTAAGAAGTTGAAATCAGGATAACCGATAGGGTAGTTAGGATAAAAAAGCGCCAGCCCGTACTCTGTATCCCAAAGTACCCATTTCCATATTCCATCGGGTCTTCCGGGTCGCCAAAATTTAATATTATTACTGAGCCAGTCCTGGTTTCCGATGAATATTTCAAAAATCTGGTAATCAACAAAATTTTCAATATCCATCCAGTCTTTAACAACCTGGTAATACGAATCAATACTTAAATCTTTTGTAATAACATAATTCTTTAATGAATCGAAATTCTGCCAATCGCCTTCAATGGCATGCTTATAACCCGGTTCTTCAGCATCGTATTCGAGAAAATCAAATTCTTCTTCACCGAAATTTGATTCTATGTAATATTTATCTTGCCTTTCCCTCAAATTATACATTCCCCAATATTGACCATTAAGAAAAACATTAACAGGTTTGTAGGAAGATATGGCATTTTCAGGATTATTTTGCCTGTAGATAATATGTGCCATCGGGTCTCTTATCTGGGTTTTACTAAGTTCAAAACCATCATTTCCTCCATTGCGCAAGATTAGTCTTTTAAATGTAGTTATATCTATATCGTCGAAAATTTTATAATTTATTTCATTCTCACCGTATTGAGATCTTGCATAAAACCTGAGCGATTTTTGCTGCCTGCTATCAGGTGAATGTATTTTAACGCCAAGATCGATATAAAAACCCGGTTCGCCGGTTGCTGTGAAATATTCGAAATGAATCGGCTTTTCAACCCCAAGATTATAATTTTGATATATGCCCGAACTTCCCCAGAAATTATCGTGTTGAGTAACTAATGAGATTACATCCAATGAATATTCCTGATCAAATAAATAAGTTGTTGTTGCAATGGGTCCGGCAAGCCAGTCTTCTTTGAATGCTCTGGCTCTGATAACTGTTGAGGCATCTACCAAAATAGGGGTTATATACATTATAGACGTCTCAGTAGGTTCGGAGCAATCCAGGGTATAATAAATAATTGCCGATTCTAAATCGACCGATAATTCAACTAAGAAGTCATCCTCGTAAAATCCGCCTGCGACTGAGAATTCCGGATCGGGAGTTATACCATATAATCCGGTAGTTGAATTTGAGGAACCGGGTGTAGGTTCATTGAAATAATTCCAGATGCTTCCTCCGTCAGGTTGCCTTCCCATTGAATAATCAACAGTTTGCTGTTCAAATACTACTGAATCTATTAATAAAATATTTTCGGGAGTAAACAACGCAATTTCTTCTCCTTCGCCCGAAAGTTTAAATCCTACATGATTTTTACCCTGTTCGGGTTGATTGTCAGCCCAAATTACCGTAAACGAATCAGGTATAATCAGGATGGGCTGATCGAATTGCCACTTTTGAGGCTGTGAAATATCGTCAGTAATATATATTCCATTCAAATCAACAGTATCTTCCCCAAAGTTATAAAGCTCAATCCAATCATCATATTCACCGAATTCATCATGAACTACCGATTCATTTATAGCACAAAATTCATTAATCTTTAATGACCACTCAGTTGATAAAGCAGTGTTGGGAGAGGCAGGATACAGCGGACTTGATACGACAATTGAAACAGAGTCAATTATAAAATAATCTTGCGCTTGAAGTAAATAAATAAATAAATAAAATACTATAATAAATATGCTTTTTAACATGAAGTTGAGTATTTTGAAAACAAAGATATGAATATAATAATTCCCGAAACTTACAGTTAATAAAAAGAAATCTGTTTACATACTTAATAATTTATATATTTTTAATATTTTTGCCGCAATTCACAAAAAAATAATAATCATATTCTAAAACAAAACACAGTAAAAAAATGAGAAAGCTATTTGTATTAACAGTATTGATTTTTGGAGTTACATTATTGAATGCCCAGGTCAAATCAGCAAAGGAATATAAAATAGAAGGGGCAGATGCTTTTAAAGCAAAAGATTATCAAAAGGGATTGACTTCTTTTGAGCGTGCAATTAAACTTTATGAAGCAGAAGGGAAAACCGATACTTCTTTGTATTACAATGCAGCAACTTGCGCATATAAAGTAAAAGAATACCAAAAGGCGCTGGATTTCTTCAATCAGTCAATTGACCTCAACTATAGAAAATGTAAAGCTTTTCTTTATAAAGCAAATACATTTAAAAAGCTTGAGAGGTATGAAGAAATGGAAGCTGTTTGCAATAAGGGAATTTCAGAATGCCCGAAATACCAAAAAAAGTATAATGAAATCCTTTTTAATTATTACTTAAAGTCGGGATTAAAGGTTTACAATAATGCAGCGAAAATGCAAGCAAATGCTGCGCAACTCGTCGAGTCCGACCCTGATAAATATAAAACCGAAATGGTAAAAGTAAAAGCGGAATTCAAACGTTCGTTGCCAATGCTTGAAAAAGCCCATAAAATCAAACCTGATGACGAAACCTGTAAAAATGCTCTGAAACAGTGTTATAAGATTTTAGAAATGAACGCAAAAGGGGCGGGATTTTAGGAAAGTCGGCACCCGATAGCTATCGGGATCAGTCGGCAGTTCGGAA
>JAIORT010000658.1 GCA_021107975.1 Bacteroidales bacterium
GCAATTCTAACAGCTTCTTCCAGTTCAACTTTCTCGTTATTTTTAATATCCTCAACCAGGTGAACCAAAACTTCTGTGTCGGTATCGCTTGCAAATGTATAACCCCGGCTAATAAGCTCTTCTTTAAGCGAAGCATAGTTTTCGATTATGCCGTTATGAATGATAGCTAAATTTTGGGATTGGGAAAAATGAGGATGGGCGTTAACATTATTCGGTTCCCCATGTGTTGCCCACCTGGTATGTGCAATACCTATTGTGCCTTTTGTATTTTTATCCTTAATAAAATTTTCAAGATCAGAAACCTTACCTTTGGTTTTATACAATTTAAGTCCGCCATCTAAAAAAGCAACGCCTGCACTGTCGTAACCTCTGTATTCCAGGCGATGCAATCCTTTTATTAATATAGGTAAGGCTTGTTTTGAACCGATATATCCGACAATTCCACACATAATTTTATGAGTTTTAGCTGTCCAAAGACAAATAACAATTAATAATTATTTTGAATTCAAATGAGTATAAATTACTTCCAGCTTAATATGTTGAGGGAGTATTGTCTCGGTACCAAATAAGGTAACTTGATTTGCTTTAACTGATTTCCCTGATGGAAAAAGAACCAACCCATACTCAGTAGTTCCTTGTACTAAATCCTGGATATAAAACGAAATTCTGAATTGATAGCAGTTCAGGTCAGAATTATAATCCCCTCCAAAATAATCATCACCTTCTAATTGATCGGCTGTAAAAACGTATTGTCCATCTTCGTTTAAGCTGAATAGTACCAGATTGTCAGGCGGAGCCAATTCATCGGCAGGTTGTTCGGCGGGAATAATTAATTTCGCCTGGCTGATGGCAATATTTCCTGATTCAATCCATTCGGTAAGACCTGGGAATTTAATTGTTGTTTTTACTCCTGCTAAACCTTGCAAATATAATTTTTCTGTTCCGAGAGTTGTATCACCGTTAACAACTTGTTGTATGAAAGTTTGATCTGAACTTAGCGAATAATCATGTTCAAATTTTCCGACACGTGCATTATTATAATTAATAACAAATTGATAACTTAGAGTGTCATTATAATAAATTGTTACATTAGACCGATCATTAAGCAAATCAAAGCATAAAACAGCCCCTTCTCCGGGTGCTGTAACATTTTCAGTGGTTACATACAGTCCTTTGAAAAAATCAATAAAATCATCGTTTGAAGACAGATCAGTTGAATCAGCGTCGGTAAAAATTCTGTCGATGAAACTCTCATTAAGCGGGATTCGTAATTCAGCAGCATATTTAACCGTATCAATTAATACACTGTCGTTAGGATTAGGAATAAAAGTAAAATTTGCCAGTTCAATATCTTTTACATCGAAACTGTTGTTTGAATAATATGAGCTATCTTTATATAAATCTTCATTTATTTCGAATACTTTTACTGTTTGTCCAGTACTGATATTCCCGTAATACCCACTATAAACCATAATAAAAATTACAGAATCAGCCTGTGGGTTTTCTCCAAAATCGGGTTGGATATCGGATAACCTGAGCTGAGTATAGAAGCTGGTGTTTGTCAATCCGAAAACATCAGTATATTGACTTCCAAGCAGGTTTTGTGAAGTTTCGTCAGTTATAACCGAATCTTCAATGGAAGAATATGCCGTAATATCAATAATTGTATCATACCCCACATAAAGTTTATTATAATCCACCAGATTAAGTCCGATTGTTTCCGGTTTTTTGTTGCATGATGTATTGATGAATACCAATGTCGCGACAAATAGAAATGAAATAAAAAAAAATACTCGAAATGCTTTCAATTTTGTTTGCTTAAATTTATAATTTCTGTTTATACTGAAACGCATCCGTACGGACGAATGTTATATTAAATGATTATCTGGTCTGTAGTTATTTATTTCGTTATTTATTCGCAATATCGTTCAGTATAAGTTTAATTATTCTGAATCATCACCTAATATTTCATCATAAAACTCATTGTAAGCCGTAATATAATTATCCATCGGCTGATACCCGAGTACAGGTTTTGATGAGGTATCAAGATATTCTTTTACCTCCTTATTTATGTCTTCAGCTGCTATAATAACAGCATCGGAAAAATCAATCGCTGCTTTAAACAGATTAATATAAGTAGGCTCTTGATAGTGCATAAGGTCTTTGTTTGTAATGCCATTGAGTTTAATTTTTTTGGCAAAATCACTATTTAAAGTTTCACTGAAGTCATCATTATATATTGAACAAATTACTTTAGTATCGGAAAAAATCGGGTTGTCTTTAAAAGCTTTCTTTATATAAATCGGTACCAAACTTGTCATCCATCCATGACAATGAATAATATCGGGTGCCCATCCCAATTTTTTTACAGTTTCTAAAACGCCCCTGGAGAAAAATATTGTCCGTTCATCATTATCCGGGAAGAATTTTTCGTTTTTGTCAGAAATAGTAAATTTCCTTTGAAAATAATCTTCATTGTCAATAAAGTATATCTGCATTCGTGCTTGCTGGATGGAAGCTACTTTTATTATCAGCGGATGATCGTTGTCATCAATAATGAGATTCATACCCGATAACCTGATAACTTCATGTAGCTGATTTCTTCTTTCATTGATATTTCCAAACCGTGGCATGAACGTCCTTATCTCTCTTCCTCTTTCCTGTGTGGCTTGCGGAAGGTAGCGGCATATTGTACCCATTTGACTTTCGGGGAGGTATGGAATTATTTCTTGTGAGACAAATAATACTTTAGCTTTTTTCATAGTGGTGCAAGTTATTATTTTAAAAAGGTTTGCAAAAGTAGTAAAAATTTAGTTCATTTTCAATTGTTTTTCAAACCAATTACATTTTTTCTTAATTCAATCACCTCTAAATCTTTAATCTCTTTACTGTTAACAGAAAACCTAACAAGCGTAATAACTCTATGTGAACCAAATTTTCCTGCTGCTCCAGGGTTGATATGAAGTAAATCATTTTGTTTATCGTACATTACTTTTAAAATGTGTGAATGTCCTGAAATGAACAGTCCCGGTTTTTCCCTGAGGATAAGTTCACGTGCTTTTTTCCAGTATCTGCCCGGATAACCACCGATATGAGTTATCAGCACCTTTACATCTTCACATTGGAAAACCTGCGTTTCAGGATACACAGCCCTAACCTTATGTCCGTCAATATTGCCATAAACAGCCCTTAGGGGCTTGAAGGCATTCAGACTATCAGCAGTTTGAATATCCCCGATATCGCCGGCATGCCATATCTCGTTACAGTCTTTAAATATTTCAAAAATCTTTGGGTGGAGAAAAGAATGGGTGTCAGAAAGTAATCCGATATAAACCATTTAATTTTAGATTTTAGATTTACGATTTTAGATTTGAACCTTGAACCTTTTTAGTAAACCTGTCCTGGAGTAGGAATTTTACCTCCCACAGTTTGTTTGGCTATGTCAAAAGTAATTTCCAGGCTCATGAATGTCCTGACTGCCTTATTGTTCAGCAAACCCGGATTCCACTTTATCAGCTTTACCACCCTGATGGCTTCCTCGGTGCAACCGCCTCCCACACTCTTTTCAATAATAATATTTGAAATTCTTCCGCTTGGCTCAACTACAAACTTCAACTTTACCATACCGGAAACATTCTGCTTAAATGCTGCATCAGGGTATTTCAGGTTATTAGCCATAAAACTGTTGAAATTATAATTTTTGCCGGTAAATATTGGCTTTGGCGGAACATCTGTATCATTTAATGGATAGACTGTATTACTGCTGTCAACAGGCTGATAGGGATAAGCAAAATATTTATACCCCCTTGCTTTACACAATTTCAAATACTTCTTTATACTGAATTTTATCTCAAACAAATGCAGATATGCTATGGGCTTACCTAATTCGGTTGCAGGGTACCATAATATTTTATTAAAAATCCTTGTTGCTTCTTTATCAATTTCTTTGCTTACTGATTTAGTAATCTTTAAATCGGTTATTGACCCATCGGGTTTAACAATAAAAGAAAGCACAACAGTACCTTCTGTTTTATTTTGAAGGGCTTTTTGCGGATAAATCATCTCTTCTTTGATAAATTCTTTTAACATTCGTTTTTCTCCGTAACAAACAGGCGGGGTGATTTCTTGAGCTACTAATGAAGAATCCACGAAAACAGGCATTAGCACAGTTAAAAAAATAACTACTCTTAACATGATTTGTATCTTAGCAGATTTCACGGTATCGGCTTATTAATCTTTTTGTATTTAATACTACAAAATCAAATGTAAAATTAAGTAATTTTTCAGAAAGCATACCGAAAAAAATTCTATCGGCTAAATAATAACTTAATGTGCTAAATATAAACATTAAGGTACAATATTTGATATTTTTTTCACACCTTTATAAAAATTCCTATTGGATTTCATAATTTTACAAAAATTATTAATTATGGAAATTCTATATCTGATAAGCGGACTGATTCTCGGAGGAGTTATCGCCTGGTTTGGATTTAAAAGCAAGTTGACAAAGCAAAAAAGCGAGCTTCAGCTTAAAATCGGTGAAATTGAAAAAGTGAAGATTGATGAGATTAATAACCTCGATAAGGAAAAGAGTATCATCAGCGAAAAATATTCTGACCTGCAATCGGCAAATGATAAACTGGTTGAGGAATTAAACGGGGAAAGAGACCGGAATGAACATCTGAATACAAGAATTGCAAGGGCTGAAGTGGAATATAAAAATCTTCAGGAAAAACTTGATACACAAAAAGCAGAGATAGAAGACCTGCAGAAAAAATTTACCACCGAGTTTGAAAACATTGCCACAAAAATCCTGAAGCAAAATTCACAGGAGTTTACCCTTGCTAACCAAAAGAATATCGGCGAAATCCTTAATCCGTTGAAAGAAAAAATTCAAATCTTTGAAAAGAAGGTAGATGACACCTATCAAAAAGGACTCAGGGATCAGACTGACCTGAAAGCAGAAGTGAAAAAACTTTATGAGCTTAATTTCAAAATAAGTGAGGAAGCTAATAACCTTACAAAAGCCCTTAAATCGGATACCAAAAAGCAGGGCAACTGGGGTGAAATAATCCTGGAAAGAGTGTTGGAACGTTCGGGTTTGGTCAAGGGACAGGAATACGAAACGCAAACTACTGTTAGAAATGAAGAGGGAGAATTCATCAGACCGGATGTTGTTGTAAAACTTCCTGATAATAAACATATCATCGTCGATTCAAAAGTTTCTTTAATTGCTTATGAAACGTATATCAATGCAGAAGATACTGACAAAAATGAAATCTACCTGAAACAACACATTGAATCCATTAGAAACCATATAAAAGGATTGAGTGAGAAAAATTATCAAAATGCAACTTTGTTCGACACTCCTGATTTTGTTCTTATGTTTATGCCTATCGAATCGGCTTTCAGCACGGCAATACAGGCGGATATAAATTTATTTAATTATGCGTGGGAGAAAAAAATAGTCATTGTCAGCCCGACAACCCTTTTGGCTACTCTTCGAACCATTGCCTCTATCTGGAAACATGAAAAGCAAACACAAAACGCCCTTGAGATTGCACGCCAAGGGGGAGCATTGTACGATAAATTTTTTGGCTTTTTAACCGATATGGAAAACCTCGGTAACCAGATAAACAAAGTACAAAAAACTTATGACGACGCCCAAAATAAACTGGTTGACGGAAGGGGAAACCTGATAACCCAGGTGGAGAAACTTAAAAAACTTGGCGCCAAGGCAAGTAAATCCCTGCCCGGTAAATATCTTGAAAGCATTGAAACCTGAAAATATAATCTGCTATGAAACACTCATGTTTTTTATATTGAGACACGCGAGAGAATGATTAAAATGTAAGTGGCAAACAGTTAACGTATTACTAAATTTTAAACGGATGAAACAACTTATTATTTATACCATATTATCGTTACTGTTAACAGGAAGCCTTTCCGCAAAGAAACTAAGTAAAACCGACCTGGCTTTTCTGTATGATGAAAATAAATTCACCGATTTCCAGGCTGTAATTTATCATACTTCCGATACCCTCTCTACTGTTTACATGAACATCAGGTTGCATGACTTTAACTTTATTCATGATACAAACAAAGATATTCACAGGGCAAACTTTAAAGTTTTTTATGAACTTTTTTCCGGTTATGATTCGAAGCACGCTTTGGATACAGCCACTTTAATATTTACCGATACTCTCAGTTACGGAACCGAATCGGAAATGATCGTTGATTTTGATGTAAAAGCATCTTTTCCGTACGATTATGTTTTAAAGATCACTCTTTTCGACCTTAACAGAAAAAAAGATAATTATGTTTACAGGTTCTATAATATTCAGAAAAACAATAAATATTCCAGGCAGAATTTCCTTGTTAAAGACAGCGATGGTTACCCTGTATTTTGTAATTATATTTTACAGGATCAATATTTCAGGATTCTGTATAATAACCCCGACACTCATCTGTTACATATCCGCTATTACAACCGGAAATTCCCTCTTGCCAAGCCGCCTTTTGCAGTTGAAAAAAAAATAACTTACAAATTTGAACCGGATAGTTTATATACTATCACATTAACAGGTGGTGAATCGCAACTACTGGATCTGCCCGATAATGGCATCTGTCATTTCCAGGCGGATACTGCACAAACCAATGGATTAACACTCTTCCGGTTTGATGACGGCTTCCCTGAAATTGCTTCTCCGCTCCAGGCAATCTTACCTCTTCGTTACCTTACAACTCAGAAAGAGTTTGACAAGTTGCTGTCTTATTCCGATCATAAAACTGCCGTTGACAGCTTCTGGCTCGAAAGATCGTCAAACATCCCTAAAAGAGCAATAAACATGATTCAGAGGTATTACAACCGTGTACAAAATTCCAATATAATATTTACTTCATACCAGGAAGGCTGGAAAACCGACCGCGGAATTATTTACATTATTTACGGACCGCCCTCGGAAGTTTATTTGAATTCGGAAGAGGAAGAATGGATTTATGGCGAAAGAGGAAATCCGTTATCAATAAAATTTTATTTCAATAAGGTTGATAATCCTTTCACCGATAATGATTACAGTCTTATCAAATCACCCGTTTATAAAAACAGTTGGTATATTGCTATTGAGAACTGGAGGAGATGAGAGCCAATAAGCAAGACATAAGTGCCAGGATTCTTTTCCCCTTTTGTGTAAATGCTAATTGCATGTTGTATACCATATATTAAAATCTATATCCAAGAAGAAAATAATATCTATTTGTTAATGAATTTAAA
>JAIORT010000227.1 GCA_021107975.1 Bacteroidales bacterium
GATATTCAATTTGTATATCCACTATTTTACCATTCTCAACCACAGGCATGAGAACCGGATTGATAAAACCGCCATAAGGTGCGATATTCAGTTTTTTAAAACGCTCTTTTACTTCCTTGTGGAGAACAGGGTCAACTATTACTCCGTAGGTTTCAACGAGGTGTTTCCCCGCTTCATAATCGCCTTCCGATTTGATCCTCTGTACTTCGGCAAGCAACTCCCCGAATAGTTCCCTCAGCTTTTCGTAATCATTGATCTTATAATATGTCTTACCATCCCGCACAACCATCTCTATCACATTTTCATCTTTTCCTTTTTCGTAACACCATTTTGAAATCAACTGACGATTGCGCATGTGAGCCTGTTCTATATTTTTCCCTATTTCAATACGGGTCAGTTGTGTCATCAAACCATTCCGTATATAACTATTATATTCCGTCCTTGCAACATCATGGTCAGGTATTAATCCAAGGTCAATCATTTTCTGATCCATAAGATAGTAAAGTGCAAACAGGTCTGCACGCGCCTCCTCCAACGCCGAATGGTAATTCTTTAAGGCTTCCGGATTCGTTCCTGGTAATAACTGTCCTGAGCCATGTCCCAGGCACTCATGCATGTCGGTATGAAGGTTAGATGCAAGCGAGCCGTATTTTTTAGCCAGATCAATTTCTTCCTGTGAGTAACAAAATTCTTCAAGGAAACCATTCCCAAGCGATGCCTGATCGTAAGCATAAGTAATATTTTCCATAGTTACCGATTTTGAACCATGTTCTTTCCTTATCCAGTCGGCATTCGGCAGGTTTATACCAATCGGTGTCGATGGATAACAATCACCACCAAGTTGAGCAACAATAATAACTTTTGCAGATACGCCTTTAACTTCTTTCTTTTTGAATCTCGGATCGGTTGGAGATTTTTCTTCAAACCAGAGAGCATTATTACTAATTATCTCTGTCCGTTTTGTAGCCTCAATATCTTTAAAATTCACTACCGATTCCCAGGTGGCTTTCATACTCAATGGGTCACCATATACTTCGGTAAATCCATTCACGAAATCAACACGTGAAGCCAGATCGTTTACCCATAACACATTGTATTCGTCAAAAGTTTCAAGGTCGCCGGTTTTGTAAAATTCGATCAGTTTTTCAATGACAGCTTTTTGCTGGTCGTTTTCTGCAACTTCGACAGCTTTCCCTAACCAGAAAACAATCCTTTCCAAAGCTCCTGAGTATAATCCATCAATTTTATACACTTCTTCTTCTATCTCTCCGTTTTCTTTTACTAATTTAGAGTTCAATCCGTAAGAGACAGGCGTTTCATCTTCCTGATCTTTCATTTGTGCATAAAAATCTTCAGCTTCATTTTCAGTAACACCTTCATAAAAATTACAGGCTGATGCTTTAATCAGGTCTTTTGACGAATCAAGGCTTACACGTTTGGGAGCAATGGTGGGATCAAAAATTATGCTTGTCAGTTTCGGAATAAGGACATTGACCGTTTCTCCTTCATTAAGAGGAAAATCAGCGCCTTCAGAGTTATTCATCAGTTCAGTAAAATATTCGGTTGAAAATTCTGGAATAAATTTATCAGTAGAATAATGGTGATGAATTCCATTAGAGAACCAAACGCGTTTCAGGTAAACGACAAAGTTTTTAAAATCCTCCGAATCACGATCACCGTTGTAATGTTTATAAATTTCTTCAAGTGTTTTACGAATTAGAAGGTTGTGTTTGTAATTCTGGTCGAAAATAATATCTCTTCCGCACAATGCTGCTTCGCTCAGGTAATAGAGCAGTTTTTTTTGCTGAAGGGCTAAATCCTTAAAACCCGGAACCTTGTAACGCATTATCTTGAGGTCGGCAAACTGTTCGAGCAGGTATTTAAAATCATCTTTCTTTTCCATTTCTTTTTCTGTTGTTTTTGTCCTTTCTCCTGAATTACATGAAAACAGTACAATACTCATTGCTAATACGATTAAGTTATTCAGTCTTTTCATTTTTATTGATATTTATTATGTGTTGATTTTCCAAAACAGGTATCACATCGGTTGAATTCAATGTGAATGAATATTCAAGCACATCATCAAGTCCCATTCTTTTCAGCCTGTGGCGATGCAGGGCTTTCTCAATGTAACCTAACATATCTTGTTTGCCGGTTTTCCATATATCTAAAGCCGCTGTAGCCGAATCGCAAAAAAGCCTGAAATTCGGGTATTTCAGTAAAGATTCAACCAAAGCGCCGGCAAAGAAGGAATCTTCAAGGTTAAATTTATTTTTCCATCCTGCACAAAGAATAACAACGTTTTTATCCTGTGCTACAAGCCATTCGGCAAGAGGCTTCAGGTTGGTAAATGCACCGATTACCACTTTTTCGGCAGACTTAGCCATTTCAATTGCATGAGTACCATTGGTAGTACTGTAAACAATGGTTTTACCAACAACCTCCGGAGTCATAAAGTTGAAAGCAGAGTTCCCGAAATCAGCAAAATCCGACACAATGCCATCTCTCTCCGAAGCTACAAGAAAGCCTTTCTTTTTATATTCCCTTGCTTCATCAAGGCTGGCAATGGGAATGATCTTTTTCACACCATTGTTGAATGCAGAACAAATAGAGGTAGTGGCTCTCAGAATATCCACAATTACAACTATAAAATTCTCACGGGTTAGCCTGTCTTCGTATAGTCTTGGTGAAAAGCAGACTTCTATGGTGTTTTTATTGTTTTCCATTATTTATATACTATTGCGGAACAGGTATGCAAAATTATAAAGGGGCTGTTGCAACGCATAACTAATTCTAAATCCCGAAACTGCGGGATTAAGAATTAGTATAAAATGGTGTCCGCACTATCTTTGCTTTTAATAATTTATTCCTTATTTTAATAAAGATTTCCGTATCAAATTTTGAGAACTCTTTTTTCACATATCCCATACCAATGGCTTTATTCAGTGCAGGTGCCATTGTACCGGAAGTAACTTCACCGATGTTATTTCCATCCGCATCACAAATCTCATAATGCTGGCGAGGAATACCCCTGTCAATCATTTCAAATCCCCTGAGTCTGCGGGTTACTCCTTCTTCCTTTTGTTTTAAAAGATATTCTTTGTCTATAAAATCCTTTTCATCCGTGAATTTGGTGATCCATCCTAACCCTGCTTCGATAGGTGAAGTGGTATCGTTAATATCATTTCCATACAGGCAGAATCCCATTTCTAATCGCAAAGTATCCCTTGCTCCCAGACCAATTGGTTTAACGCCGAACTCCTCCCCTGCCTCAAAGACCGCTTTCCAGATTTTAGGAGCGTCTTCATTTGCCATGTAAATTTCGCAACCACCGGAGCCTGTATATCCGGTAGTTGAAAAGATAACATCGTCCACACCCGCAAAATTCAACTTTTTAAAAGTGTAAAACTCCATATCTTCAACCGGTTCATCAGTCAGTTTTTGCATGGCTTTTAAAGCAAGAGGACCCTGAACAGCCAATTGGGCTATTTCATCCGAAGCATTGTACAATTCTTTCCCAACTTCCAAACCTAATTCTTTTCCTTGTTCAACCAGCCAGTTCCAGTCTTTTTCAATGTTGGCTGCATTGATTACGAGAAGATAAGTCTCTGAATTTATCCTGTAAACCAACAGGTCGTCCACGATTCCCCCTTTCCCATTTGGAAAACACGAATACTGGACCTTTCCATCTGTTAATTTTGATGCATCGTTGGAAGTAACCCACTGAACAAAATTCAATGCTTTTGGACCCTTTACCCAAACCTCGCCCATGTGCGACACATCAAAAACGCCAATTGCTTTTCTAACGCTTAAATGTTCTTTAATCAGACCTTCGTATTGAACAGGCATGTAATAACCGACAAACTCAACCATTTTTGCACCGAGTTCTTCATGAAATTTAGTAAATGCTGTATTTTTCATTATATTATTTTTTTAATCAACGATTTTTTAACGGCGCAAAAGTATAAAAAATGAGTTGATGAATAAGTATTAATAGTTCTAAATTATTAGTTTTTATACTTTTGCCCGATTTTTACGGAAATATAATTATATTTGCCCGCTAATTATGAATAACAAACAGAAAACAATTGCCGCTGCTGTATCAGTTTCGGGTAAGGGATTACACACCGGCGAGGATGTAACGCTTAAATTTATGCCTGCACCTGCCGGGTATGGTATCCGGTTCAAAAGAACGGACATCGAAGGACAACCTGTCATCAAAGCTGATTGCGACAATGTTATAGATACAAACAGAGGAACAACCATAGGAAACAATAGCTCACAAATCAGCACTATTGAACATGTGATGGCTGCATTGGCAGGGATGGGAATTGATAATATTCTTATTGAAGTTGATAATTTTGAAACACCTATCCTTGACGGAAGTTCAAAATATTTTACCGAAGCCCTTGTAAAAGCAGGCGTTGAAGAACAGGAAGCAGAGAAAAAATATTTTAAAATCGATAAAGTGCTCACATATACCGATCCTGAGAATAAAGTGGAGATGCTTATTATCCCTTCTGACGAATTCAGGATTTCCGTAATGATTGATTTTGAAACTAAAGTTCTGTCAACACAAAATGCTACACTCGACAAAATAAGTGATTTTAATAAAGAAATTGCCAATTGCCGGACTTTTGTTTTTCTACACGAGCTTGAATACCTTCTTAATAACAACCTGATAAAGGGTGGTGATCTTAGTACTGCAATCGTATTTGTAAATCGCATCATCTCACAGGAGGAATTAGACCGGTTAGCCAAGCTGTTTAACAAACCTTCGGTAAAGGTTCTTAGAAAAGGAATACTAAACAACCTAAACCTTTATTTCGAAAATGAGCCTGCCAGGCATAAGTTGCTCGATGTTATAGGGGATATTGCATTGGCTGGAGTACCGCTAAAAGGACATATTATAGCCAAAAAACCCGGGCATAAAGCCAATATTGAATTTGCTAAAATAATAAAACAATATATCGTGGAGAAAGAAAAAAACAGGTTTAAACCGCCGTTTGATCTCATTAAGCAGCCGATTTATGATATTAACGATATTAAAAAAATGCTGCCGCATCGCCCACCTTTCCTTTTGGTTGATAAGATCATTGATATGGACGAAAAACATATTGCCGGGGTAAAAAATGTTACCATGAACGAAGGTTTTTTCGTAGGACATTTCCCCGATGAACCGGTAATGCCAGGTGTACTTCAGATTGAGTCAATGGCTCAGACAGGTGGTATATTTATGTTAAATAAAATTGATAATCCGGAAAACTATCTTACTTATTTTCTGAAAATTGACAATGTAAAATTCAGGAATAAGGTGGTTCCCGGAGATACGCTTGTTTTTGTATGCATGCTAATATCTCCTATACGTCGGGGTTTATGCCACATGAAAGGTATTGGATATGTGGGTAATAAACCGGTTATCGAAGGCGACATGCTTGCTCAAATAACTAAAAAAAATAACAATAAAAAATCATAGCTGAATTATCATGAATCAACCTTTAGCATACGTACATCCCCAGGCAAAAGTTGCCAAGAACGCCGTTATTGAACCTTTCGTTAACATTGAAAAAAATGTAGAAATAGGCGAAGGCACATGGATAGGCTCTAATGTAACTATAATGGAAGGTGTTCGTATCGGAAAAAACTGCAAGGTATTCCCCGGTGCTGTTATCGGAGCCATTCCACAGGATTTAAAATATTCAGGAGAGGACACATCAGTAGAAATTGGCGACAACACTACTATCCGCGAATTTGCTACCATTAACCGCGGAACTAAAGCAAGCTGGAAAACAATTATTGGTAAAAATTGCCTGCTGATGGCTTATGTGCACATTGCTCACGACTGTATAATAGGTAATAATGTTATTCTTGCCAATGCTGTGAACCTTGCCGGACATATTGAAATAGACAAATATGCGCTTATCGGAGGTCTCTCTGCCATTCACCAGTTTGTGAAGATCGGAACTCATGTTATTATTTCGGGCGGCTCATTAGTAAGGAAGGACGTCCCGCCTTATACCAAAGCTGCAAGAGAACCTCTGTCTTATGCCGGAATAAATTCAATAGGATTGCGCAGGTATGGTTTCTCCAATGAAAAGATCAATGAAATACAGGATATTTACCGCTATCTTTATGTAAAAGGTCTTAATGTTACCCAAGCTGTAAGATACATAGAGGCTAATATGCCTTCCAGCCCCGAAATGGATGAGATCATTTCTTTTATATCACGCTCGACAAGAGGAATAATGAAGGGATATACAAGAATTCCGGGGAATACATTAAACACTCTGTTGAATGGCGGATGACGATTGATAAATAACAAAGGAAAAATTTTAAAATAAAAATATCAAATAACCTTCTATTATGGCAACAACGTCTGATTTCAAGAATGGATTAACAATTGAAATGAATAACGATCTGCTTACCATTGTTGAGTTCCAGCATGTGAAACCGGGTAAAGGACCTGCTTTTGTACGTACCAAACTAAAAAGCCTGAAAACAGGTAAAGTTATATCGAATACATTCAATTCAGGTGTTAAAATTGATATAGCCCGCGTTGAAAGAAGGCAATACCAATACTCGTATAAAGATGATTTCGGTCATCACTTTTTAAATACCGAAACATGGGAAGAAGTTACAATCCCGGAAGACATTATCAGTGCACCACAATTCCTGAAAGACGGGCAGGAAGTGGAAATCCTTTTCCATGCCGATACAGAGACACCTCTAACATGTGATATGCCTGCTTATGTTGTGCTTAAAATCACTTATACCGAGCCGGGCGAAAAAGGCAATACAGCTACAAATGCTCTCAAAGATGCAAAACTTGAAACCGGTGCCACAGTTAAAGTTCCGCTCTTTGTTAATGAAGGAGAAAAAATAAAAGTTGATACACGTTCGGGTGAATATTCTGAAAGAGTGAAGTGATTTTAGATTTACGATTTTAGATTTTAGATTGAAAAACCTTCCAGAGTTTACAAAACCTGGAAGAGTTTAAGGAGACAATTCCCAAATAAACAATAATAATTAATGAAATTTGAAAAGCCTCAAAAATTAAAGAATATAGCTTCGATCATCAATGCTGAGTTCGATGGCGATCCTGATTTAACAATTAACGGCATTAACGAAATCCACATGGTTGAGCATGGAGATTTAACCTTTGTTGACCATCCCAAATATTATGAAAAAGCGCTTTCTTCCAAAGCAACGACTATCCTAATCAATAAAAAAACAGAACGCCCCGAAGGAAAGGCATTATTGTTTTC